>NZ_JBHZDA010000103.1:5397-26460 GCF_042755665.1 Streptomyces sp. NPDC059142 | reverse complement strand
CCCGCCGGTCCGGTGCACGCCCCCTCGTCCCCGTCTCAGGCCAGCCGCACCCCGCAATCGCCCGCCGCGTCCAGCTCCAGCACCCACAGCTCGTTGACGCCCTCGCGCAGCACCGGACCCGGCACGTACAGCGACTCCTGCGGCCCGGCGGACCAGTACCGGCCCAGGCAGAAACCGTTCACCCAGACGAAGCCCCGGGTCCACGACGGCAGCGTCAGCCGGGCGTCACCCGCCCCCGACACCGTGAACACCCCCCGGAACAGCCCGCGTTCCCCCGCCGGGAACCGCGGCACCGCCCCGTACGGGATCCCCGCCACCGCCTCCGCGTCGTCGAACGCGTCGAGCCGCAGCCCCCGCGCCCGCACCCCGTGCAGATACTGCCGCTCGTGCAGCACCCCGCCCGTGATCCCCTTCGACTCGCCCAGAAGCGGCCCGTAGTTGATCCGCGCCAGCGACTCCACCCAGATCTCCACCGACGCCGGCCCGGCCACCGGCTCCGCGAGCACCGGCGCCCCGTCGCTCAGCGCGCCCGCCCCGGCCCGCACACCGTCCACGTACACCACCGCCAGATCACGCAACCCCGCCAGCGTGAGCCGCCCCGGCACCCGGGGACCCGGGACATCCACCCGATAGCGGACCAGACCCCGGTCCACACCCAGCTCCTCGAACGTCGGCGGCAGCACCCACTCCGACTCCGGGCCGCCCAGCGTCTCCAGCACCGCCCCCAGCGGCGCCCACCCCGTGAACTCCGCCTCCGCCGGAGCCGCCAGCACCGGCGGCGCCGGCGGGACCTCCGGCAGCGGACCCTTCTGGTACTCCGCGAACACCTCACGGAACAGCCGGAACTTCTCCGTCGGACGCCCCGCCTCGTCGATCGGCGCGTCGTAGTCGTACGACGTCACATCCGGCTCCAGCGCCCCGGCGTTCAGCTCACCCGCCCGGTTCGCCCCCGCCCACCCCGCGAAGTTCGTCCCCCCGTGCGCCATGTACACATTGACCGACGCCCCCGCCTCCAGGATCTCCCGCAGCGCGCCCGCCGCGTCCCCCGGATCCCGTACGACCGGCTTCCCGCCCCAGTGCTCGAACCAGCCGCACCAGAACTCCATGCACATCAAAGGCCCCTCGGGACGGTAACGCCGCAGCGTCCCGAACGCCGCCCCCGCCCCCGAACCGAAATTCACCGTCGCCAGCAGCCCCGGGACCGTACCGCCCGTCAGCATGTGCTCCTCCGGCCCGTCCGAGGTGAACAGCGGAGCCGTGATCCCGACCGCCCGCGTCAGCTCCGTCAGCCGCTCCAGATACACCCGGTCCGAGCCGTAACTCCCGTACTCGTTCTCCACCTGCACCATCACCACCGGACCGCCCCGGCCGAACTCCCGCTCCGCGACCTGCGGCAGCAACTCCCCGTACCAGCGCCCCACCGCACCCAGGAACTCCGGATCGCGCGTCCGCACCCGCGCGCCCAGCGGCCCCGTCAGCCAGTACGGCAACCCGCCGTTCTCCCACTCCGCGCAGATGTACGGACCCGGCCGCACGATCGCCCACAGCCCCGCCGCGTGCGCCGCGTCCAGAAACCGGCCGAGCGCCCCGACATCGTGGAACCTGCCCGGCTCCGGCTCATGGAGATTCCACGGAACGTACGTCTCCACACAGTTGAGGCCCATCGCCCGCAGCATCCCCAACCGGTGCGCCCAGTGCTCCTCATGGACCCGGAAGTAGTGCAGCGCACCGGAGAGCAGCCGCACCGGACGCCCGTCCACCTCGAAGTGCTCTTTCCCCACCGTGAAACCGGTCATCGGCCCAGCCACCGCCCGTCCTGGTCGTCCACCACGTGTCGGCCGGCCCCTGTCGGCCGCCCCACCTGCCCGTCCCACCCTCCCCGCTGGCGGGACGCACGGTCCATGGACAAAGATCGGCACTGATTGGACGGAACGGCGGGCAACGGGAGAGGAAAGGGGGCCGGGGAGCCGATGATCTACCACACCTGGATGCGGTTCTTCAGCCCCGGACCCGTCCACCACGGGCTCGGACTCGTCTGCCTCGGCGTCGGACTCCAGCAGGGCGCCCTCCCCGTCGTCGGCCCCCGCACCCTCGACCACCACGTCGCCGTCGTCATCAGCACCGGCAGCGGCTGGTACCGCTCCGCCGACGGACGCCGCACCACCGTCACCGCGCCCGCACTCCTCTGGCTCACCCCCGGCGTCACCCACCACTACGGCCCCGACCGGCAGGGCGGCTGGGACGAGAGCTTCGTCGACTTCACAGGACCCGCCACCACCACCTACACCGAACTCGGCTACATCGAACCCGACCGGCCCGTCGTCCCCCTCGCCGACGCGACCGACCCCCGCGCCTCCGTCGCCCGCATCGCCCGCGCCGCCCGCCACGGCAACCCCCTGCTCGAAGTCGAGACCGGCGCCGCCGTCCACGAACTCCTCGTCGCCCTGCGCCGCGCCCGCGCCGACACCGACGCCGAGGGCGACCCCGTACTCCAGGCGCTCGCCCGCGACGCCTGCCGGCCGCTCACCGTCGCCGAACACGCCGCCCGCCACGGGATGACCCCGGCCGCCCTGCGCGCCGCGGTACGCCGGGCCTCCGGGCGCAGCCCCAAGGACTACCTGCTGGGGATCCGCCTCGGCCACGCCAAGGAACTCCTCGTCGCCACCGAACTGCCCGTCGCCGCCGTCGCCCGCCGGGTCGGCTACGACGACCCCGCCTACTTCTCCCGCCTCTTCACCCGGCGGGTCGGGACCGCGCCCGTACGCTTCCGGGAGCAGCAGAGCCGTACGGTGCCGTACGGTGCCGGGCGGTGACGGCGGCGACGGCGCGGTCAGCGGGGACGGTGGGGTCGGCGGGGACGGTGGGGTCGGCGGGGACGGCTCGGTCAGCGGGGACGGCGCGGTCGGCGCGGGGGAGTCCGGGGGACCGGCGGGCGAGGACGGCGCGGAGCAGCACGCCGTACCGACGCACCGGATCCCGCATACTGACCACCCCACCGGCCCCCCGCCCCGCGCCGTCTAAGCTGCCGGACCATGACCACGAGCGACCCCGGCACCACCCCCGGCAGCGGCGGTAGCGCCGTCGACCCGTCGGTGCAGGCCGAACTGACCCGCCTCCGCCAGAGCATCGACAACATCGACGCGGCCGTCGTGCACATGCTCGCCGAGCGCTTCAAATGCACCCAGCAGGTCGGCCACCTCAAGGCCGCACACCAGCTCCCACCGGCCGACCCGGCCCGCGAGGCCCGCCAGATCACCCGGCTCCGCCAGCTCGCCGAGAGCGCCCACCTCGACCCCGCCTTCGCCGAGAAACTGCTCAACTTCGTCATCGCCGAAGTGATCCGCCACCACGAGACGATCGCCGGAGAGACCCGCCCCGACCACCCCTGAGACACCGGCGACCCATGGGAGGAGCCGTGCGCTCACAGCGCAAAGAACCATGCTGCGCGCCCCCGGGCCCATCGGGCAGCATGGCTCCATGCCCGTACTGACGCGCGACGAAGCGCAGACCCGAGCCCGGCTCCTCGAAGTCCAGCGGTACACGATCGCCCTCGATCTGACCACCGGCGAGGACACCTTCGACTCCAGCACCGTCATACAGTTCACGGCCCGGGCGGCCGGAGACACCTTCGTCGAGCTGAAGCCCGCCACCCTGCGCACCGTCACCCTCGACGGCGAGAGCCTGGACCCCACCGCCCTCGACGGCAACCGGCTCGCGCTCACCGGACTCACCGAGGGCCCGCACGAACTGCGCGTCGACGCCGCCATGCGCTACTCCCGCACCGGCGAGGGCATGCACCGCTTCACCGACCCCACCGACGGCGAGACCTACGTCTACACCCAGCTCTTCATGGAGGACGTGCAACGCGTCTTCGCCGCCTTCGACCAGCCCGACCTCAAGGCCGTCTTCGAGCTGACCGTCACCGCACCCGAGCGATGGACCGTCCTCGGCAACGGAATCGCCGAACGCACCAGCACCGAGCCAAACGGCAAGGGGACAGGCGGGCACGGGCAAGGCGGGAACAGCCCGGGAGACAAGGCACCGGCCGGCAGGACACCGGGCGCCACCGGCCAGGACCGCGCCGCCCACTGGCACCTCGCCCCCACCCCCCTCATCTCCACCTACCTCGTCGCCGTCGCCGCAGGCCCCTGGCACACCATCCGCACCGAACACGCCGGCCTCCCCTTCGGCATCCACTGCCGCCGCTCCCTCGCCCCCCACCTCGACACCGACGCCGACGAGATCTTCGAGATCACCCGCGCCTGCTACGACCGCTACCACGAGAAGTTCGAGGAGCCGTACCCCTTCGACTCCTACGACCAGGCATTCGTCCCCGAATTCAACGCGGGCGCCATGGAGAACCCCGGACTCGTCACCTTCCGCGACGAATTCATCTACCGCTCCGCAGTCACCGACAACGAACGCCAGACCCGCGCCATGGTCATCGCCCACGAAATGGCCCACATGTGGTTCGGCGACCTCGTCACCCTCACCTGGTGGGACGACATCTGGCTCAACGAGTCCTTCGCCGAGTACATGGGCTACCAGACCCTCACCGAAGCCACCCGCTTCACCGACACCTGGGTCGACTTCGGCATCTGGCGCAAGGGCTGGGGATACGACGCCGACCAGCGCCCCTCCACCCACCCCGTCGCCCCCGACCCCGCCGCCGTCCCCGACACCGCCTCCGCCCTCCTCAACTTCGACGGCATCTCCTACGCCAAGGGCGCCTCCGCACTCCGCCAACTCGTCGCCTGGCTCGGCGAGAAGGACTTCCTCGCCGGCATCAACACCCACTTCGCCCGCCACAAGTTCGGCAACGCCACCCTCGCCGACTTCATCGACTCCCTCGCCGCGGCCACCGACCGCGACGTCCACGCCTGGGCCGCCCAGTGGCTCCGTACCACCGGCGTCGACACCCTCACCCCCCGGATCACCGACCACACCACCCGCTGGACCCTCGACACCGACCACGACGGCAGCCGCCCCCACCGCGTCACCGTCGGCACCTACGACACCGCCCCCGACGACGGCACCGGCCCCACCCGCCTCGTCCCACGCGAACGCTTCGAACTCGACATCCCCCTCACCGAACCCCTCACCCTCCCCGGCCGCAGGCCCGCCCTCGTCCTCCTCAACGACGGCGACTACACCTACGCCAAGATCCGCCTCGACGCACCCTCCTGGGACACCGCGCTGCGCGCCCTCTCCGGCATCCCGGAACCCCTCACCCGCACCGTCCTGTGGAACGCCGCCCGCGACATGGTCCGCGACGGAGAACTCGCCCCCACCGCCTACCTCGACGCCGCCCGCACCCACCTGCCCCACGAAACCGACGTCGCCCTCACCGAAGGCGTCCTCGCCTTCGCCGCCACCCAGATCACCGACCGCTACCTCACCCCCGCACAACGGCCCACCGCACTCGCCACCCTCACCGCCCTCTGCCGCGACCTCATCCGCCGCACCGAGGACGGCAACCACCCCGGCCTGCGCCTCACCGCCGTACGCCACTTCATCGACGCCGCCACCCAGCCCGACCCCCTCCAGGACTGGCTCGACTCCGGCAGCGTCCCCGGCGGCCCCGAACTCGACCCCGAACTGCGCTGGCGCATCCTCACCCGCCTCGCCGTCCTCGGCGCCGTCGACACCGCCACCATCGACGCCGAACTCGCCCGCGACCCCAGCGCCACCGGCCAGGAAGGCGCCGCCCACTGCCACGCCGCCCTCCCCGACCCACAGGCCAAGGCGCGCGCCTGGTCCCGGCTCTTCGACACCGACGACCTGTCCAACTACCTCTTCACCGCCACCGCCAAGGGCTTCTGGCAGCCCGAACAGACCGACCTCGTACGGGAATACGTCCCCCGCTTCTACCCCCAGGCCATCGCCCTCGCCGACCGCCGCGGCCCCGCCATCGCCGACGCCGCCGGCCGCTACGCCTTCCCCGCGTACGCCGTCGACGAGGAATCACTACGCCTCGGGCTGAGCCACCTGGACAGTACGGAGATGATCCCCTCCCTGCGCCGCAAACTCGTCGACCAACTCGACGACCTGGGCCGCGCGCTGCGCATCCGCACCGACTGACCACCGCACGGAACCCACCGGGGGCCGCCTCCCACAACGCCCGAGGCGGCCCCGGCGTGCAGGTCGGCCCCGTCGTGCGGGCCGGCCCGGGCACACGTGTCGGCCCCCGCGTGCGGGGCGGCCCCTGCACACGCGTCGGCCCCGGCGCGCGAGGCGGCCGTACCCAGCGCGGCGCCACGCCGACCGGACACCCCGGCCCCACCCCGACCGGCCCGACCCGGAGTGCTTTTCAGCCTTTTCGGCGACCGGCAGCGAGCCCCCGATACCCCCGGCGACGTCCCCTCGTTGTGCTACCCAGAAACCACCACTCGTGGAAGGCAGCACACGCCGATGACCGCCCACCCCACCGACCTCGCCCACCCCCACGACCTGGTGGGCATCGGCATCGGCCCCTTCAACCTCTCCCTCGCCGCCCTCGCCGACGGCATCCAGGGCCCCACCCCCCTCACCACCGCCTTCTTCGACCAGAGCCCCGCCTTCCACTGGCACCCCGGCCTGCTCCTCGACGGCGCCACCCTCCAAGTCCCCTTCCTCGCAGACCTCGTCACCCTCGCCGACCCCGCCAGCCCCTGGTCATTCCTCAGCTACCTCAAAGCCCGCGACCGGCTCTTCCCCTTCTACTTCGCCGAGCGCTTCCACATCCAACGCGCCGAATACGACGCCTACTGCCGCTGGGTCAGCGAACAACTCCCCGGACTCCACTTCGGCCACCAGATCGACGCCGTCCGCTGGAACGGCGAACGCCACCTCTTCGAAGTCGACTTCACCCAACTCGACCCCGACGGCGAAGCCGAAGCCCTCGGCCGCGCCTACACCCGCAACATCGCCCTCGGCATCGGCACAGAACCCCACGTACCCGACCCACTCAGGCCCCTCGTCGACACCCCCACCGTCCCCGTCATCCACTCCGCCGACTACCTCGACCACCGCGACCGGCTCCTCGCCGCCGGACACATCACCGTCATCGGCTCAGGACAATCCGGCGCCGAAGTCTTCCTCGACCTCCTGCGCGCCCGCCCCGCCGGAGCCGAACGCCTCCACTGGCTCGCCCGCACCGAAGCCTTCGCCCCCATGGAGTACTCCAAACTCGGCCTCGAACAGTTCACCCCCGACTACACCCGCTACTTCCACGCCCTCCCCGAACGCGTCCGCGACGACCTGCTCCCCACCCAATGGCAACTCCACAAAGGCATCGGCCCCGACACCATCGCCGCCATCCACGACGAGCTCTACCGACGCACCCTCCACGGCGGCTGGCCCGACGCCGTCCTCACCCCCGGCGTCCACATCCGCACCGCCGGCCGCGTCGGCACCACCCAACTCGAACTCCACCTCGAACACCGCCGAGAAGCCACCCGCACCCGCCTCACCACCGACGCCGTCGTCCTCGCCACCGGCTACCGCGAACGCTCCCTCGACCGACTCCTCGCCGGACTCGACCCCTACATGCGCCGCGACAGCTCAGGACGCCCCCGCATCGACACCCACCACCGACTCGTCCTCGACCCCAGCGTCACCGGCTCCGCCTACGTACAGAACGCCGAACGACACACCCACGGCATCGGCACCCCCGACCTCGGACTCGCCGCCTGGCGCAGCGCCACCATCCTCAACCACCTCACCGAACGGCTCACCGGCACAGAGCCCTACACCCTCCCCCCACGCACCGCCTTCACCACCTTCGGACTCGGCGGACAGGACCGGGCCCCCACGGTGCCCGCACCGAGGAGCCTGGTCCCCCTCATCGAAGTCCGCTGAACACCACCGGACGACCAGCCCCTCAGAAGACCGGCGAACCGTCCCGCGTCAACTTCCAGTCCACCGACGCGAACTCCGCCGGATCCACCGTCCCCTTCGCCTTCACCCAGCCGATGATCGTGTTACGGATCTCATCCGAATTCGACCAGAGCTGCTGCGCACCCGCCACATGCGGGAAATTACCGCCACCACTCGCCCGATAATTGTTCACCGCCAGCACGAACTTCGCCGCCGGATCCAACGGCTTCCCCTCGAACCGCGCATCCACGATCCGCGAACCCGCAGCCTTCGCGACATCGATCTCATACGTCAGACCCGACACCACGTCATAGTTGTAATCCGGCGTACCGTCCGCATTCGTCAGCTTCGACGTGTCCACCGGCACACCCGCAGCCGTCCGCACGTAATACTTCGCCGAATACTCCAGATACGCCAGAAGCTGCGCACCGGTCATCAACCGCGCCTCCAGCGTGTTCTCGAACGGATACAGCCCCGCCGCATCCTTGATCGTCACCTCACCGGCCGGAATCCCCGCCGTACGCGAGAAACACGACGCCTGCGACAGCACCGGCAGCGCCGCCCACTCGCCACCCGCCAGCGCCGCCTTCACCGTCTCCGCCTGAACATGGTTGATCAGATCGATGATCGGCTCGTCCTTCCACGGCGCGTCCGTCGTCGACATCGCCGCCGTCGACGTACCGATCACCTCGTTGACGTACGCCACCACCTTGCGGTGCTCGTCCGTCAACAGCCGCGTGATCTTCTTGTCCTCCGCGACCGTGTTCGAGTTGAGAACCTTCGACGTGACCCGCTCGACCGTCCAGCGCCCCCGCTCCCACACCAGCGCGAAGTCGAAGAGCGTCAACCGCTGACCCCACTTCAGCGGCTCGGACAACACCACGTCCTTACCGGTCTTCTTGTTGACCACCCGGCGCTCCGGGATCTCCGCATGCGCGTGCCCCACCAGAATCGCGTCGATCCCCGGCACCCGCTCGGCCACCAGACCCGCCGCGTTCTCCACATACGGAAGCTGATCACCGTACGACGACGAACCGTCCGACCCCGAATGCGCCGAAATGATCACCACATCCGCGCCCATCGAGCGCAACTTCGGCACCCACTTCGCCGCCTGCTCCTCCAGACCCGGGAACGTCATCTTCCCCTGCACGTTCGCCTTGTCCCAGATCGCGATCCCCGGATTCGTCAGCCCGAGAATCGCCACCCGCACATCCCGCCCGTGCGGCGTCCGCAGCTTCTTGATGACATACGGCGCGAACGCGGGCTTCAACGTCTTCGCGTCCAGCGCGTTCGCCCCGAGCAGCGGAAAACGCACCTGCTCCTCGAACTTCCGCAGCACCGGAATACCGTAATTGAACTCGTGATTCCCGAGCGCCGCCGCGTCATAACCGATCGCGTTCATCGCCTGCGCCATCGGATGCACCGGACCACGCTTCGCCGTGATCGGATCGACCTTCGCGTAGTAGTACGAAAGCTGCGTGCCCTGGATGGTGTCACCCGCATCGATCAGCAGCGTGTTCTGCCGGCCCTTCTCCGCACGGACCTGATCCACCAACGTCGAGATCTTCGCCAGACCGACATCGTTGTGCGCGGCGTCGTCGAACTCCTTGTCCGTGAAATAGTCCCAGTTGAAGACATTCCCATGCAGGTCCGTCGTCCCCATCACCGTGAACGCATACCGCTTCGGCGGACGTCCATGAGCGGAACCCTGACCATGCCCGGCGGCCTGCGCCGGAGCCGTGCCCCCGGCGGCCAACGCCGCCCCGGCACCGGCTGCGGCCGCACTGCCCAGGAGCGTCCTACGGTTCAGCGGCATCTCTTCTTCTCCCTCGATCCATTGCGCCGTCGCACAACGATTCATTGCACAACGCGCGTAGATTCTGGCTCAGAACCACCACACCGCAACACCCCCGGACGGTTTCGATCAGATGACCACCAGAGGACTCACACAGAGAGTGTCCGACCCGGATGCGAGAGTAGGCACAGCACCACCGACCACCACCGCCCCACACCCGAGGGAGCCGCCCCATGACCACCGACACCCCCACCCCCGCCCCCTCCTACGGCACCCCCGAAACCCCCAGAGTCGCCGTCCGCGGCGAAGCACAACTCGAAGTCGACCCCGAGATCGCCCGCATCACCCTCACCGTCGGCGCCCGCGGCACCGACCGACGCACCGCCCTCGCCGACCTCACCCGCCGCAACACCCACGTCATCGACCTCGTCAAAAGCTACGGCGACGCCATCGAAAAACTGGAGACCGGCACCTTCTCCATCAGCCCCGAACTCACCAGACACGGCCGCGGCGAACGCATCCGCGCCTACCACGGCCGCGTCCACCTCACCGTCGAACTCTCCGACTTCACCACCCTCGGCGAACTCACCACCCGCCTCGCCGACCTCGAACTCACCAGCGTCACCGGCCCCTGGTGGTCCCTGCGCCCCGACTCCCCGGCCCGCGGCGAAGCCCGCCGCCAAGCCGTACGAGAAGCCGTCCAGCGCGCCCGCGAATACGCCGAAGCACTCGGCGCCCGCCTCGCCGCCCTGGTCGAGCTCGCCGACATCGGCGCCGAGAACAGCGGCGGATACGGCATGCCCGCCCCCGGCGCCATGCGCAGCGTCGCCTACGGAAGCGCCGGAGCCACCGACACCCCACCCGCCCTCGACCTCGAACCACAACGGCAGACCGTCTACGCCCAGGTGAACGCACGCTTCACGATGACCCCGCCCGACCTCAACGCCTGACCCCACCCACCCAAGAAAACGCTCATCGGAGCGACCCCGCGCCCACCCAAACCTCTGCCAACAACCTTTCACACAAAGGTTGTTGAGCAGCCGCGCAGACCCAATTCCCTACCGACGGGTAAGCTCTACGCTCGACCTATGCGCCGAGCGAAAATCGTCTGCACCCTGGGGCCCGCCACCGACTCCTACGACCAGATCAAAGCACTGGTCGAAGCCGGAATGGACATCGCCCGCCTCAACCTCAGCCACGGCACCCACGCCGAACACGAGGAGCGCTACCAGCGCGTACGGAAAGCCGCCGACGAAACCGGCCACAACGTCGGCATCCTCGCCGACCTTCAAGGCCCGAAGATCCGCCTCGGCCGCTTCCACGAAGGCCCCGTACTCCTTGAACGCGACGACGCATTCACCATCACCACCGAACCCCACCCAGGCGACCGCCACACCTGCTCCACCACCTACCGAGGACTCGCCACCGACGTCACCACAGGCGAGCGCATCCTCGTCGACGACGGCAAAGTCACCCTCGAAGTCACCACCGTCGACGGACCCCGCGTCCACACCCGCGTCATCGAAGGCGGCATGGTCTCCGACCACAAGGGCCTCAACCTCCCCGGCGTCGCCGTCTCCATCCCCGCACTCTCCGACAAGGACACCGACGACCTCCGCTGGGCACTCCACCTCGGCGCCGACATCATCGCCCTCTCCTTCGTACGCAGCGGCGCCGACATCCACGACGTCCACCGCATCATGGACGAAGAACACCGCAGACTCCCCGTCATCGCCAAGATCGAAAAACCCCAGGCCGTCGAGAACATCGATGACATCGTTGCCGCCTTCGACGGCATCATGGTCGCCCGAGGCGACCTCGGCGTGGAAATGCCCCTCGAACACGTACCGATCGTCCAGAAACGCGCCATCAAACTCGCCCGCCGCAACGCCAAACCCGTCATCGTCGCCACCCAGATGCTCGACTCGATGATCGACAACTCCCGCCCCACCCGCGCCGAAGCCTCCGACGTCGCCAACGCCGTGATCGACGGCACGGACGCCGTGATGCTCTCCGGAGAGACCAGCGTCGGGAAATACCCCGTCGAAACCGTCAGAACCATGAGCCGCATCGTCGAGGCCGCCGAGGAGGACATCCTCGCCCAAGGTCTCCCGCCCCTCACCGACCGCAACAAACCCCGCACCCAGGGCGGCGCCGTCGCCCGCGCGGCAGCGGAGATCGGCGACTTCCTCGGCGCGAAGTTCCTCGTCGCCTTCACCCAGTCCGGCGACACCGCCCAGCGCCTCTCCCGCTACCGCTCACCCATCCCTCTCCTGGCCTTCACCCCGGACCCCGCGACCCGCTCCCAGCTCAACCTCACCTGGGGCGTGGAAACCTTCCTCGGCCCCCACGTCGACTCCACCGACGCGATGGTCGCCCAGGTCGACGAAGAACTCCTCCGCATCGGCCGCTGCCGCAAAGGCGACACCGTCGTCATCACCGCAGGCTCTCCGCCCGGTGTGGCCGGCTCCACCAACCTCGTCCGGGTCCACCACATCGGAGAGGACGACAGCCCGAAGTAGGGCGGTCAGTACTTGGGGCCTATGTGGGCGTCCATGAGGGCGACGGAGGCGCGCTTGGCGACGGAGGTGTTGTATGGCTGGCCCGCACGAGTGCAGTGCCGCCATTCGACGCCGACCTTGTCGAGGGTGTCGGTGTAGAGGCGACGGATGTCGTCGGAGACATTGGTGAACCAGTAGCGCGGGTATTCGTACCGCTTCTTCTCGCCGCGCACGACGCGGGTGGTCCAGTTCATGTTCCGGCAGCCGTCGGAGTGGATGAGCCCCCGGATGAACTCCCACGGGTGCGCGTCCACGATCCGTTGTTGCCAGGGTTCGAGGGCGATGTGCCGATCGTGCTTCTTGCCGGGGCCGTGCTGAGGGAACAGGCATGGCCAGTGGCGTCCGTAAGAGGTGACCATGACGCATCCGTCTTTCCGGAGGATGCACACACGGCTGTCGGGACGCACATCCCTTATGGCTTCTTCGCATTCCACGATGAGGCCCGGCCAGGCGTCGGCGCACGCGATGCGCAGGTAGTAGCCGCCGTGAGGATGCGGACTGATACAGCCGTCGCCGAGATAGAGGCCCAGGAGATAGGCGTACGCCGCGGGCGCGGCGGGCGCGCCCGGAGAGGGCAGGCACCTCGGGCATATGTCAGGTTCGATCATGCGTGGCAGCGGTTCCACACGGAGGCGCCAGGAGCGAATCGCCGACCGGGATATGCCGGTCTGCTTGCTGACAGAGTTGAGGCTGAGCCCCTGGCTCAGAAGGGCCAGCGCTCGCTGCCGCGTCCGGAGGTCGTACATGGGGCCGATCGTGACCAGTGCCGGAGTGCTTGGCAGCGGAACAGTGGAGAACCACCCGATCAAGCGACTACGGGGAGAATCGACGCAACCTTCGAATTGAAGGAAAGTGCCCCAGGTGGGATTCGAACCCACACTGTCCGCTGTTTGAGAGCGGCCTCTCTGACCAATTGGAGTACTGGGGCCTGAGAATGCAAGGGAATCGGGTCCCCCGCCTGGGCCTACCTTACCGCAGCTCGGTAGGCTCATGGGGAGCAGCATCCTGTCTGGAACGAGGAGCCCCCGTGACCGCCCCCGAGTCGCCCCAGCCCGTCGACGATGACGACAAGTCGCACGTCCCCCCGCTGACCACGCGTGTGGTCATCGCCGAGGACGAGGCCCTGATCCGTCTGGATCTCAAAGAGATGCTGGAGGAGGAGGGGTACTCGGTCGTCGGTGAGGCCGGTGACGGGGAGCAGGCTGTCGCTCTGGCCCGGGAGCATCGGCCCGATCTGGTGATCCTGGATGTGAAGATGCCCGTTCTGGACGGGATCTCCGCCGCGGAGAAGATCGCGGAGGAGTCCATCGCGCCGGTGCTGATGCTGACCGCGTTCTCGCAGCGTGATCTGGTGGAGCGGGCGCGGGATGCCGGGGCGATGGCGTATCTGGTGAAGCCGTTCAGCAAGAGTGATGTGGTGCCGGCCATCGAGATGGCGGTGTCGCGGTTCACGGAGCTGCGGACGCTGGAGCGTGAGGTCGCGGATCTGACCGTGCGGCTGGAGACGCGGAAGCTGGTGGACCGGGCGAAGTCGGTGTTGCAGACGCAGTACGGGCTGACGGAGCCGGCGGCGTTCCGGTGGATTCAGAAGACGTCGATGGATCGGCGGATGTCGATGCAGCAGGTGGCCGAGGCGGTCATCGAGGATGCGGCGGAGAAGAAGGCGGGGAAGGGGCAGTAGGTCTGGTCCCTGTGTGCGAGAGGGCCCGCTCCCGGTTGTTGCCGGGGGCGGGCCCTTCTTCGTGTGGCGTGTGGCGTGTGGGGGTCAGTCCTCGCCGAGGTATGCCTTGCGTACGGATTCGTCGTGGAGGAGGGAGTCGCCTGTGCCGGAGAGGACGATTTTGCCGATTTCCATGACGTGGCCCTGGTCGGCGAGGGAGAGCGCGGCTTGGGCGTTCTGTTCGACGAGCAGGATGGTGGTGCCTTGTGATTTGAGTTCGACGATGGTTTCCATGATTTTCTGCATCATGATCGGTGAGAGGCCCATGGAGGGTTCGTCGAGCATGAGGAGTTTGGGCTGGGACATGAGGGCGCGGCCCATGGCGAGCATTTGTTGTTCGCCGCCGGAGAGGGTGCCGGCTGCTTGCTTTCGTCGTTCGCCGAGGATGGGGAAGAGGTCGTAGGCGCGCTGGATGTCTTTTTCGATGCCGGCTTTGTCGGTGCGGAGGAATGCTCCGAGCTGGAGGTTTTCCGTGATGGTGAGGCGGGGGAAGATGTGTCGGCCTTCGGGGGAGTGGGCCAGTCCGAGGGCGACGATTTTGTGGGCGGGGACGGTGTTGAGGGGTTTTCCGTCGAAGACGATGCGTCCGCCGGAGGGCTTGAGGAGTCCGCTGAGGGTGCGCAGGGTGGTGGTTTTGCCGGCGCCGTTGGTGCCGATGAGGGTGACGATCTGGCCGGCTTCGACGTTGAAGGAGATGCCTTTGACGGCTTCGATTTTGCCGTAGGCGACTTTGAGGTCTTCGACCTCCAGAAGCGCGGTCATTTCGCGTCTCCTTCCGTGCTGGTGGTGCTGGTGTCGCGTGGTGTGTCGGTGGCGGTTCCGGCGGCTTCGGCGGCGGCTTCTTCGGCTGCTTCGACGGCGGCGACTTCTTCGCTGCCGGGGGCGCCTTCGAAGGGGGTGCCGAGGTAGGCGGCGATGACGCGTTCGTCGCCCTGGACGGCGGAGGGGGTGCCTTCGACGAGTTTTTCGCCTTGGACGAGGCAGGCGACGCGGTCGCAGAGGTTGAAGATGAACCGCATGTCGTGCTCGATGACGAGGACGGCGATGCCTTGGTCCCGGATGGCGAAGATGAGTTCTTCGGTGACGCGGGTTTCCTGGGGGTTCATGCCGGCGGTGGGCTCGTCGAGGAGGAGCAGGCCGGGTTCTGCGGCGAGGGCGCGGGCGATTTCGAGCTTGCGTTGTTCGCCGTAGGGGAGGTTGCGGGCGAGGTGGTCGGCTTTGTGTTGGAGGCCGATGAATTCGAGGAGTTCCATGGCGCGTTCGTGGGAGGCGGCTTCGGCTTTTTTGAAGCCGGGGCCTCGCAGGAGTGCGGACCAGAGTCCTTCTTTGGTGCGGGTGTGGCGGCCGACGAGGACGTTTTCCAGGACGGTCATGTTGGCGAAGAGCCGGATGTTCTGGAAGGTGCGGGCGATGCCGGCGTTGGTGACGAGGTGGGGTTTGGGCGGGAGGACGGTGCCCTTGTAGGTGACGGTGCCCTCGGTGGGGACGTAGAGGCCGGTGAGGCAGTTGAAGAAGGTGGTTTTGCCTGCGCCGTTGGGGCCGATGAGTCCGACGATCTCGCCTGCGTTGACGTGGAGGTCGACGTTGCGTACGGCGGTGAGGCCGCCGAAGCGCATGGTGACGCCGGTGGCGTCGAGGACGCTGGTGGTGGTGGTCGCGGTCGTCATGGTGTTCACGCCCCTGCCTTGGCGGCGCCGGCGCTTGTGCCGGTGGTCTCGTCCGGCACGTCGAGCTGGTCGGTTTCGTGGAATTCGAGTTGTGCGCGCCGGTTGGCGATGAGTCCTTCGGGGCGGAAGCGCATGAGCAGGATGAGGGCGATTCCGAAGCCGAGGAGTTGGTAGTCCTGGAGGAACTGGAGTTTGGCGGGGATGAGGTAGAGGAGTGAGGCTCCGATGAGGGGGCCGGTGATGGTGCCCATGCCGCCGAGGATGACGGCGGCGAGGAGGAAGGCGGAGTTGGGGGGCACGGGGCCGGCGAACACGTACATCTCGGGGACGACGGTGTGCTGGACGTGTGCTTGTACGGTGCCGGCGAGGCCGGCGAGGGTGGCGCCGAGGGCGAAGGCGATGAGTTTGACGCGGAAGCCGTTGATGCCCATGGCGGTGGCGGCGGTTTCGTCTTCGCGGATGGCTACCCAGGCGCGTCCGATGCGGGAGTCGCCGGCGCGGCTGAAGACGATCACCACGAGGATCATGGCGAGGAGCATCAGCAGGTAGTAGTTGGCGTAGGCGCCGAGTTCGAAGCCGAGGACGGTGTGGGATTCGCCGAAGTTGTACCCGAAGAAGTTGAGGTCGGGGATGTTCGGGACGCCGTTGGGGCCGTTGGTGATGCGGGGTCCTGAGACGCCGTCGAGGTTGCCGACGGCGATGCGGAAGATTTCTCCGAAGCCGAGGGTGACGATGGCGAGGTAGTCGCCGCGCAGGCGCAGGGTGGGTGCGCCGATGAGGACGCCGAAGATGAGGGAGACGACGGCGCCGGTGAGGACGGCGGCCCAGAACGGGAAGTGGATGTTGAAGACGGAGGCGGTGGTTCCGGAGACGAGGGCGGCTGTGTAGGCGCCGACGCCGAGGAAGGCGACGTATCCGAGGTCGAGGAGTCCGGCGAGGCCGACGACGATGTTCAGTCCGAGGGCGACGGTCGCGAAGATGAGGATGTTGACCGCGATGAGGGTGAACTGGTCGGTGCTCTGGGTGAAGGGGAATGCGGCGGCTGCGACGAATGCGGCGGAGACGGCGATGAGGCGGTATTTGGCGGTGAGGCCGTTGATCCGCGCGATGAGGCCGGCTTTGAAGAGTGCGGTGGCGGTGAATCCGACGGTGAGCAGGTAGCCGGTGAAGAGTTCGGCGTACTCGGTGTCGATGCCGTAGGTGAAGACGAAGAGGCCGATGGCGAAGACGGCGACGATGATCAGGATCTCTGCCCAGGAGGGGAGTTCCTTGGGTCGCTTGGCCTGGCGGGTGTCGTCGGGCAGGAGGAAGGCTGCGGCGACGGGGATGAGGGTGACGACGGCGGCGATGAAGCCGCCGGGGTCGAGGTTGACGAGTCCGCCGAGTTCGACGGCGATGGCGATGACCGTGAACCAGGTGGTGGCGAAGGCGCCGAGGGCGAGCAGTTGGAGTGCTTTGGTGGAGCCGGTGGGGGTGAGCCAGGTGAGGCCCTTGGTTCCGAGTGCTGAGAGTGCGAAGAGCGCGATGAGCGCTCCGGCGGTGAGGGTGAGGAGCTGGAGGCCGCCGGGGTAGCCGTAGACGGTGAGGTCGCCGGGGAATTCGGTGGTGTAGGTCCAGGAGAGGAAGGTGCTGGCGACGGTGGCGATGCCGCCGGTGAGGGCGAGTGCGCGCAGTTGGGTGGTGCGCTTGGTGTCGGCCGGCACGGTGGTGGTGCTTGTGGTGGTGGCGGTGGTTTCAGTCATCGGTTTCACGCCCGATCCGCGACGCGCTCGCCGAGCAGGCCTTGTGGCCTGACGAGGAGGACGACGATGAGGAGGACGAAGGCCCAGACGTTGGCCCATGCGCCGCCGCCGAGCTGTTGCATCCCGGGGATTTCTTCGATGTAGGCGATCGACATGGCTTCGGCGAGGCCGAGGACGACGCCGCCGACCATGGCTCCGTAGATGTTGCCGATGCCGCCGAGGACTGCGGCGGTGAATGCCTTGAGTCCGAGGAGGAAGCCCATTTCGAAGTTGATCTGGCCCTTGTCGAGTCCGTAGGCGACTGCGGCGACCGCGGCGAAGGCGGCGCCGATGGCGAAGGCCATGACGATGATGCGGTCGGTGTTGATGCCCATGAGCTTCGCGGTGTCGCGGTCCTGGGAGGTGGCTTGCATGGCGCGTCCGCTGCGGCTCTTGGAGACGAAGAGGCCGAGGGCGAGCATGCACAGGGGGGCGAGGACGAAGAGGAAGGCGTCGGCGCGCTGGATGTAGAGGTTGTCCGTGATGTGGAAGGACTCGCCCTTGAATTCCGGGAAGCTGATGGCCTTCTTGGCGTCGGGGTAGAACGCCCAGATGAGCTGTTGGAGGGCGATGGAGAGGCCGATCGCGGTGATGAGGGGTGCCAGCCGTGGGGCGCCTCGCAGGGGGCGGTAGGCGAAGCGTTCGGCTGCGGTGGCGACGGCCACCGAGGCGAGGGCGCCGCCTACGATCATGAGGGGTATCGCCACCGCCAGGGAGGTTCCGCTGGGGAGCCAGGTGTAGGTGGTGAGGGCGCCGAAGCCCCCGATCATGAAGATCTCGCCGTGGGCGAAGTTGATGAGCTGCACGATGCCGTAAACCATGGTGTACCCGATGGCGATCAAGCCGTAGAGGGCACCGAGGGCAAGGCCGTTGGCGAGCTGTTGCGGCAGTTCGTTCACCGCAGGGCCTCCGATGAGCGTGTCGGATATGACACCGCGCGAGGGCGCTGTTGCGCCCTCGCGCGGTTCGGTCGTGTGTGGGGGTGGTGCGGGGTGGTCAGTCCTGGAACGTGGCGCTCTTGACGTCCTTCCAGGCACCGTTCTTGACCTCGTACACGGTGAGCTGCTTGTTGGTGGTGTCGCCGTATTCGTCGAAGGCGACCTTGCCGGTCACGCCGTCGAAGCTGACCTTGCCGGTGGCGTCGAGGACCTTGGCGCGGGCGTCGTCCGGGACCTTGCCGTCGTTGTCGGCGACGACGGCCTTGACGGCCTGGATGATGGTCCAGGCGGCGTCGTAGGAGTAGCCGCCGTAGGCGCCGTAGGGGTCCTTGTAGCCGCCGGCGCTGTAGTCGGTGATGAACTGCTTGGCGGTGGCGAGCTTTTCGACGGGGTAGCCGATGGAGGTGGCGAAGTCGCCGTCGTTGGACTCACCGGAGGCGGAGATGAAGTTCGGGTCGTAGATGCCGTCGCCGCCCATGGTGGGGACCTTGGCGCCGGTCTTCTTGATCTGGTCGGAGAGGAGTCCGCCTTCGGGGTACTGGCCGCCGAAGTAGACGGAGTCGGCGCCGGTGGACTTGACCTTGTCGGCGGTGGCGGAGAAGTCGGTCTCCTTGACGGTGACGTGGTCGGTGCCGACGACCTTGCCGCCGAGGCGCTGGAATTCCTGGGAGAAGATCGCGGCGAGGCCGGCGCCGTAGGTCTGCTTGTCGTCGACGACGAAGACCTTCCGCTTCTTGGCGTCGTTGTAGTAGTACTGCGCGGCGAACTTGCCCTGGACGACGTCCGTGGCGGCGGTGCGGAAGTAGGAGGCGAAGGGGCGCTTGAGGTCGCCCTTGGCCCAGTTGTCGCCCTGGGAGAGGGCGGGGTTGGTGTTGGCGGGTGAGACCTGGACGAGCTTGGCGCTGTTGAAGACGCCCTGCATCGACTGGGCGACGCCGGAGTTCAGGGGGCCGACGACGCCGAGGACGGTCTTGTCGCCGACGAGCTTGGTGGCGTTGGCCTGGCCGGATGCGGGGACGGCCTGGTCGTCGAGGGCTTCGATCTTGAACTCGACGCCGGGGACCTCGTTGTTCTTGTTCGCGGTCTTGACGGCGAGGTCGACGGAGTTCTTGATGCCCTGGCCGAGGGCGGAGAGCGAGCCGGTGAGCGGCGCGTCGACACCGATGACGACGGTGGTCTTGTCGCTTCCGGTGTTGCCCTTGCTGTCGTCGCGGGAGCCGCAAGCGGTGAGTGTGAGCGCACCTGTGGTGATCACGGTGGTGAGCATGAGCAAGGAACGGTGTCGCACGGTGAGTCCTCTCCCTGGCGCGGCCTCCTCTGCTGAGGTGCCGTTGCGTTCGCCGGACTGTACTAGTGCGTACATATGAGCTGATGCTCACACCGGCGGCGCGGTGACTGGGCGTGACTCTAAGCCGAGGTGGGGGAGGTGGGGAGCGGTGAGGTCAGGATGTGACTGTCTTGTTATGCCGAGGCCAACACCAGGTGGGTGCATTTCGCATGTATGTGGATCTTCTGTGCACTCCGATTTTCGACCACATCGTGAGAACCCGCAGTTCCGCTAAGGGACTTGGGTGCTTTTTGGTGCTGACGGCCGGATCGGGCAGAGGTGGGGCGGGAAACGGGCAGCCGGGTGCTCCGCGCGGGCAACCGGCGGTTCCTCGTTCACCTGGTTGTTACACAGGGTGATGGGCGGCGGGGGCTGCCGGGCGGGTGTTCGACGGCGGCCGGGGGAGGTGAGGGCGGCTCACGCCGGTTCCCGTACCGCAGTTGGCGCCGACGCGTGCCGTGCGGGGGTCCGAGGGGTCCGTCGCGCTGTGTGCGGGGGTGTTACGGGTGGAGGGCGCCCTGGTTGCGGGGGTGTTGCCGTCGCTCACGCGGTCGGGCGCTGCCGGGGCCGTGGTCGGTACGGCGCGGGCGCGGTCGGCCGACGGGGCGGGTACGGGCGCCGGGGCGGGCGGGATCCGTGCGGGGGCGTGGTGCCCGCCCGCACCGGATCCGCGCCGTCCGTCCGAGGCCATGGGGGCACGGTAGGGGGTGTTACCGGCCCGTACAAGGGGGCCGTGGTGACTACCGCGGCGCGAGGGGGCCCACGGGTCCCTCGGGGGCGTCACGGAGCAGGCAGGTGAGCCGGGCGGTGCAGATCCGCCGGTCGTGGTCGTCGGTGATGACGATCTCGTACGTCGCGGTGGAGCGGCCGCGGTGGACGGGGGTGGCGACGCCGGTGACCAGGCCGCTGCGGGCGCCGCGGTGGTGGGTGCAGTTGAGGTCGACGCCGACGGCGATCCGGTGGGGCCCGCCGTGCAGCATGGAGCCGACGGAGCCGAGGGTCTCGGCGAGGACGGCGGAGGCGCCGCCGTGGAGCAGGCCGTAGGGCTGGGTGTTCCCTTCGACGGGCATGGTGCCGGTGACGCGTTCGGCGGAGGCTTCGACGATCTGGACCCCCATCCGGGCGCCGAGGTGCCCGGCGGAGAAGAGCGCGGTCAGGTCGACGCCCAGCGCGGCGTATTCGTCGAGGACGTCCTGCGGGAACTTCACAGTGGTCTGCTCACCCATGGGCCAGGCTCCGATCGGCTGCGGTGTTCGCTTGTACGTGCGGTGTGCACCGTCCTTGTGTACCAGATGACTGAGCGAACGCTTAGGTTCTGCCCGGCCGGGCGCCGGGGCCCGGGGGGGGGGGGGGGGGGGGGGCCCCGCCCCGGGGGCCCCGCGCGGCGCCGCCGGGCGGGCGGGGGGCGCGGAGGGGA
>NZ_JBHZDA010000103.1:0-5387 GCF_042755665.1 Streptomyces sp. NPDC059142 | reverse complement strand
CTCCGTCCGCCACCCGTGTGTCGCGCCCGGGGGGGGGGGGGGGCGCGCCGGGGGGGGCCCGCCCCGCCCCCGCCGGGCCCCCCTCCGGGCCGCCCGGCCGGGGCGGCTCCTACTCGAAGCGCACGACGACGGACTTGCTCGCCGGGGTGTTGCTCGTGTCGGCCGTGGAGCCCAGGGGGACCAGCACATTGGTCTCCGGGTAGTACGCGGCGGCGCAGCCGCGGGCGGTGGGGTAGTGGACGACGCGGAAGCCGGGGGCGCGGCGTTCGACGCCGTCGGTCCATTCGCTGACGAGGTCGGTGTACGAGCCGTCGGCCAGGCCGAGTTCGGCGGCGTCCTCGGGGTTGACCAGGACGATCCTGCGGCCGCCCTTGATGCCGCGGTAGCGGTCGTCGAGGCCGTAGATCGTGGTGTTGTACTGGTCGTGGGAGCGCAGGGTCTGGAGGAGGAGCCGGCCTTCGGGGAGTTTCGGGTACTCGACGGGGGCGGCGGTGAAGTTGGCCTTGCCGGTGGCGGTGGGGAAGCGGCGTTCGTCGCGGGGGGCGTGGGGGAGGGCGAAGCCGCCGGGGCGGGCGACGCGGGCGTTGAAGTCCTCGAAGCCGGGGACGACGCGGGCTATCCGGTCGCGGATGGTGGCGTAGTCCTTCTCGAACTCCTCCCAGGGGGTGAGGGAGGCGGGGCCGAGGGTGGCGCGGGCGAGGCGGGCGACGATGGCCGGTTCGGAGAGCAGGTGGGGGCCGGCGGGCGGCAGGTTGCCGCGGGAGGCGTGGACCATGCCCATGGAGTCCTCGACGGTGACGATCTGCCGTCCGCCCGCCTGGATGTCCTTGTCGGTGCGGCCGAGGGTGGGCAGGATCAGCGCGCGGGCGCCGGTGACGACGTGGGAGCGGTTGAGTTTGGTCGAGACGTGGACGGTGAGGCTCGCGCGGCGCATGGCGGCTTCGGTGACGAGGGTGTCGGGGGTGGCGGCGACGAAGTTGCCGCCCATCGCGAAGAAGACCTTGGCCTTGCCGTCGCGGAGCGCCTCGATGGACCGTACGACGTCGTAGCCGTGGTGGCGTGGTGAGGTGATGCCGAACTCGCGGTCGAGGGCGTCGAGGAAGGCGGGTGCGGGCCGTTCGAAGATGCCCATGGTGCGGTCGCCCTGCACGTTGGAGTGGCCGCGGACGGGGCAGACGCCGGCGCCGGGGCGGCCGATGTTGCCGCGCAGCAGGAGGAAGTTGACGACTTCGCGGATGGTGGGCACGGAGTGTTTGTGCTGGGTGAGGCCCATGGCCCAGCAGACGATGGTGCGCTTCGAGGCGAGGACGAGGGCGAGGGCCTGTTCGATCTCGGCACGGGTGAGGCCGGTGGCGGTGAGGGTCTGGTCCCAGTCGGCTTCTCGTGCGGCGGTGGTGAACTCCTCGTACCCGTGGGTGTGTTCGCGGACGAACTCCTCGTCGACGGCGCCGGGGGTCTCGACGATCAGCTTGTTGAGCAGGCGGAAGAGGGCCTGGTCGCCGCCGATGCGGATCTGGAGGAAGAGGTCGTTGAGGGCGGCGCCCTTGAGCATGCCCTGGGGGGTCTGCGGGTTCTTGAACCGTTCGGTGCCGGCCTCGGGCAGCGGGTTCACCGAGATGATCTTCGCGCCGGCGGCTTTGGCCTTCTCCAGGGCGGAGAGCATCCGGGGGTGGTTGGTGCCCGGGTTCTGTCCGGCGACGATGATCAGGTCGGCCTGGTGCATGTCTTCGAGGGAGACGCTGCCCTTGCCGATGCCGATGGTCTCCGAGAGGGCGGAGCCGGAGGACTCGTGGCACATGTTGGAGCAGTCGGGCAGGTTGTTCGTGCCGTACTCGCGGGCGAAGAGCTGGAGCAGGAAGGCGGCTTCGTTGCTGGTGCGGCCCGAGGTGTAGAAGAGGGCTTCGTCGGGGGAGCCGAGCGCGGTCAGCTCTTCGGCGATGATCGCGAAGGCCCGTTCCCAGGTCACCGGGGTGTAGTGGTCGGCCGAGCGGCCGTCGGCGTCCCGGTCGAGGAGCATCGGTTCGGTGATCCGGCCCTGCTGTCCCAGCCAGTAGCCGCTGCGGGTGGCGAGGTCGGCGACGGGGTGGGCGGCGAAGAACGCGGGGGTGACCCGGCGCAGGGTGGCCTCTTCCGCGACGGCCTTGGCGCCGTTCTCGCAGAATTCCGCGGTGTGCCGGTGGTCGCCCTCGGGCCAGGCGCAGCCGGGGCAGTCGAAGCCGTTCTTCTGGTTGACCTTGAGGAGGGTCTGCGCGGTGCGCCGTACGCCCATCTGCTGTTGGGCTATGCGGAGGGTGTGGGCGATGGCGGGGAGTCCCGCCGCCGCGTGTTTGGGCGGCGCGACCTGGGGCGCGTCCTGGACCGGATCACCTGTGGGCGGCTTGCTGGCCATCGCGCTCTCCCTCGGGCGTGGGCTTTTCGTACGGTCCGATCCTGTCACGGGCCGTCGGCGACCGTGGTGGGAGGGCCCGGAGGGCGGGGCGGCGGGTGCGGCCGGTCGGGATTGTCAGTGGGGCGTGGCAGGATCGGACCCGTGGCTGAGACAGCATCGAAGAAGACCGCAGACAACCGTCCACGCCTGCTCCTCATGGACGGGCACTCCTTGGCGTACCGGGCGTTCTTCGCGCTGCCCGCGGAGAATTTCACGACGGCGACGGGGCAGCCGACCAACGCCATCTACGGCTTCGCGTCGATGCTGGCGAACACGTTGCGTGACGAGTCGCCGACGCATTTCGCGGTGGCGTTCGACGTGTCCCGCAAGACGTGGCGTTCCGAGGAGTTCCCCGAGTACAAGGCGAACCGTTCGAAGACGCCCGACGAGTTCAAGGGGCAGGTCGAGCTGATCGGTGAGCTGCTGGACGCGATGCGCGCGGACCGGTTCGCGATCGACGGCTTCGAGGCGGACGACGTCATCGCGACGCTGGCGACGCAGGCGGAGGCGGCGGGCTTCGAGGTGCTGATCGTCACCGGTGACCGGGACTCGTTCCAGCTCATCGGTGAGCACACGACGGTGCTGTATCCGACGAAGGGTGTCTCGGAGCTGACGCGGTTCACTCCGGAGAAGGTCCAGGAGAAGTACGGGCTGACGCCGGCGCAGTATCCGGATTTCGCGGCCCTGCGCGGCGACCCGTCCGACAATCTTCCCGGTATTCCGGGGGTCGGTGAGAAGACGGCCGCCAAGTGGATCAACCAGTTCGGTTCGTTCGACGCGCTGGTGGAGCGTGCGGACGAGGTCAAGGGCAAGGCGGGGCAGAACTTCCGCGACCACCTGGAGTCGGTGAAGCTCAACCGCCGGCTCACGGAGATGGTCCGTGATGTCGAGCTGCCGAAGACTCCGGAGGAGCTGGAGCGCGCGCCGTACGACCGGGCGGCGCTCCTGGGCGTTCTCGACGTGCTGGAGATCCGTAACCCGAGCCTGCGCGAGCGGTTGCTCGCGGTGGACCCGGGGGCCGCGGAGGACGAGGCTCCGGCGCCCGCGGCGGGGGTGGAGCTGGACGGCGCGGTGCTGGGCTCCGGTGAGCTGGCCCCGTGGCTGGCGGCCCACGGCGAGCAGCCGCTGGGTGTCGCCACCGCGGACACCTGGGCGCTGGGCACGGGCAGTGTCACCGAGGTCGCGCTCGCCGCGGCGGACGGGGCGGCTGCCTGGTTCGACCCGACGCAGCTCGACGAGGCCGACGAGCGGGCCTTCGCGGGCTGGCTGGACGCGGCGGACCGCCCCAAGGTGATGCACAACGCGAAGGGCGTGATGCGGGTCGCGCCCGAGCACGGCTGGCGGGTCGGCGGCGTCACGATGGACACGGCTCTGGCCGCCTATCTGGTGAAGCCGGGCCGCCGTTCCTTCGCGCTGGACGCCCTCGCGATCGAGTATCTGGGCCGTGAGCTGGCGCCCGCGGCCTCGGACGGGCAGCTCGCCTTCGGTACGGACGAACAGGCGGAGGCCGACGCGCTGATGGCGCAGGCCCGCGCGGTCCTCGACCTGGGCGGCGCGTTCACCGAGCGTCTCGGCGAGGTCGGCGCCACCGAGCTGCTCGACGAGGTCGAGCTGCCCACCTCCGTGCTGCTGGCCCGGCTGGAGCGGCACGGCATCGCGGCGGACCGGGCGCATCTGGAGGCCATGGAGCAGCAGTTCGCGGGCGCGGTGCAGCAGGCCGTCAAGGAGGCGCACGCCGCCGTCGGCCACGAGTTCAACCTGGGCTCGCCCAAGCAGCTCCAGGAAGTCCTCTTCGGTGAGCTGGGCCTGCCCAGAACCAAGAAGACCAAGACCGGTTTCACCACGGACGCCGACGCGCTGGCCTGGCTCGCCGCCCAGACCGAGCACGAGCTGCCGGTGATCATGCTGCGCCACCGGGAGCAGGCGAAGCTGCGGGTCACGGTCGAGGGGCTGATCAAGACGATCGCCGCCGACGGCCGGATCCACACCACGTTCAACCAGACGGTGGCGGCCACCGGCCGGCTCTCCTCCACGGACCCGAACCTGCAGAACATCCCGGTCCGTACCGACGAGGGCCGGGCGATCCGCCGCGGCTTCGTCGTCGGCGAGGGGTACGAGTCGCTGATGACGGCGGACTACAGCCAGATCGAGCTGCGGGTGATGGCCCACCTCTCCGAGGACGCGGGCCTGATCGAGGCGTTCACCTCCGGCGAGGACCTGCACACCACGGTCGCCTCCCAGGTGTTCGGGGTGGAGAAGTCCGCGGTCGACCCGGAGATGCGCCGCAAGATCAAGGCGATGTCGTACGGACTGGCCTACGGTCTCTCGGCGTTCGGCCTCTCCCAGCAGCTCAACATCGAGGCGGCCGAGGCGCGCGGCCTGATGGACACGTTCTTCGAACGGTTCGGCGGCGTACGGGACTATCTGCACCGCGCGGTCGTGGAGGCCAGGGCCACGGGCTACACGGAGACGATGCTGGGCCGGCGCCGCTACCTCCCCGACCTGAACAGCGACAACCGCCAGCGCCGTGAGATGGCCGAGCGGATGGCGCTCAACGCGCCCATCCAGGGCACCGCCGCGGACATCGTGAAGGTCGCGATGCTCAGGGTCGACCGGGCGATGGAACAGGCCGGTCTCACCTCCCGGATGCTCCTCCAGGTCCATGACGAAATCGTCCTGGAGATCGCCCCGGGCGAGCGGGAGCGGGTGGAGGAGCTGCTGCGCCGCGAGATGGCGGGCGCGGTCGAGCTGCGCGCCCCGCTGGACGTCTCGATCGGTGTGGGCGCCGACTGGGAGTCCGCGGCGCACTGACTCGCGGCGCGCCCCACCGCTGTCGGGCCACCGCTGTCCGGCCATCGGTTTCCGGCCGATGGCCCCCCCCCCCCGCCCGCGCCCCCCCCCCCCCCGCCCCCCGCGCCGCGCCCCCGCGGGGGCGCGGGGGGCGGGGGCGGGCGGGCGC
>NZ_JBHZDA010000102.1:8699-26513 GCF_042755665.1 Streptomyces sp. NPDC059142 | reverse complement strand
GCGGGGTCAGCGGTTCGGCGGGGCCTGCGGGGGGGCGGGGGGGGGGGCTGTGGGGCCGGGCCCCGGCCCTTTTCCGTGCGGGTGCCTGTGCGTGCGCCTGTGCCGGTGGCGTTGGGCCCCGGTCCCCGAGCGCCGGACGGGCTTGAGGACCGGGGCCGGGACAGGCCGCGCGGGTGTTACACCTTGCGGAGGTGGAAGGTGAGGGTCAGGCCCTCGTCCTCGAACGCGGGGCCGTACGTGGCGTCGGGCTCGCCCGGGGTGAAGTCCGTCGCCAGGACCTCGTCCGCGATCAGGGGCGTGTGCGCCGTCAGCGCCTCCGTCGTCGCCTCGTCCGGCGAAGCCCAGCGCACCGCGATCCGGTCCGCCACGTCCAGGCCGCTGTTCTTGCGGGCCTCCTGGATCAGCCGGATCGCGTCGCGGGCCAGGCCCGCCAGCCGGAGTTCCGGGGTGATCTCCAGATCCAGGGCGACCGTCGCGCCGGAGTCGGAGGCGACCGACCAGCCCTCGCGCGGGGTCTCCGTGATGATCACCTCGTCCGGGGCGAGCGAGACGCTCTCGCCGTCCACGGTCACCGACGCCGTACCGTCGCGCAGCGCCGCGGAGAGCGCCGCCGCGTCCGCCTCGGCGACCGCCTTCGCCACCGCCTGGACGCCCTTGCCGAAACGCTTGCCCAGCGCGCGGAAGTTCGCCTTCGCCGTCGTGTCGACCAGCGAGCCGCCCACCTCGGAGAGCGTCGCCAGCGCGGAGACGTTCAGCTCCTCCGTGATCTGGGCGCGCAGCTCCGGCGACAGCGCCTCGAAGCCCGTCGCGGCGATCAGCGCGCGCGACAGCGGCTGCCGGGTCTTCACCCCCGACTCGGCCCGGGTCGCGCGGCCCAGCTCCACCAGCCGCCGTACCAGCGCCATCTGACGGGAGAGCGTCGGGTCGATCACCGACAGGTCCGCCTGCGGCCAGGACGTCAGGTGCACCGACTCCGGAGCGTCCGGCGTGACCGGCACGATCATGTCCTGCCAGACCCGCTCCGTGATGAACGGGGTCAGCGGGGCCATCAGCCGGGTCACCGTCTCGACCACGTCGTGCAGCGTGCGCAGCGCCGCCTTGTCGCCCTGCCAGAAGCGGCGGCGCGAGCGGCGTACGTACCAGTTGGACAGGTCGTCGACGAAGGCCGAGAGCAGCTTGCCGGTCCGCTGCGTGTCGTACGACTCCATCGCCTGCGTGGTCTGGTCCACCAGCGCGTGCAGCTCGCTCAGCAGCCAGCGGTCCAGCAGCGGCCGGTCGGCCGGGGCCGGGTCGGCGGCGCTCGGCGCCCAGCCGGACGTACGGGCGTACAGCGCCTGGAAGGCGACCGTGTTCCAGTACGTGAGGAGGGTCTTGCGCACGACCTCCTGGATCGTGCCGTGGCCCACCCGCCGCGCCGACCAGGGGGAGCCGCCGGCCGCCATGAACCAGCGGACCGCGTCGGCGCCGTGCTGATCCATGAGCGGGATCGGCTGGAGGATGTTGCCCAGGTGCTTGGACATCTTCCTGCCGTCCTCGGCGAGGATGTGGCCGAGGCAGACGACGTTCTCGTAGCTCGACCTGTCGAAGACGAGGGTGCCGACGGCCATCAGCGTGTAGAACCAGCCGCGGGTCTGGTCGATCGCCTCCGAGATGAACTGCGCCGGGTAGCGCTTCTCGAAGAGGTCCTTGTTCCGGTACGGGTAGCCCCACTGCGCGAACGGCATGGAACCCGAGTCGTACCAGGCGTCGATGACCTCGGGGACGCGGACGGCGGTCAGTTCGCAGCCGTCCTGCGGGCAGGTGAAGGTCACCGCGTCGATGAACGGGCGGTGCGGGTCGAGGCCGCTCTGGTCGGTGCCGGTCAGCTCCGTCAGCTCGGCGCGCGAGCCGACGCAGGTGAGGTGGTTGTCCTCGCAGCGCCAGATCGGCAGCGGGGTGCCCCAGTAGCGGTTGCGGGAGAGCGCCCAGTCGACGTTGTTGTCGAGCCAGTCGCCGTACCGGCCGTGCTTGACCGAGTCCGGGAACCAGTTCGTCCGCTCGTTCTCCTCCAGGAGGCGGTCCTTGACGGCCGTCGTACGGATGTACCAGGAGGGCTGCGCGTAGTAGAGGAGCGCGGTGTGGCAGCGCCAGCAGTGCGGGTAGCTGTGCTCGTACGGCACATGGCGGAAGAGCCGGCCGCGCTCCTTCAGGTCCGCGGTCAGCACCTCGTCGGCCTTCTTGAAGAAGACACCGCCGACCAGCGGGAGGTCCGCCTCGAACGTGCCGTCGGGGCGGACCGGGTTCACGACCGGGAGGCCGTACGCGCGGCAGACCTTGAGGTCGTCCTCACCGAAGGCGGGGGACTGGTGGACCAGACCCGTACCGTCCTCCGTCGTCACGTACTCGGCGTTGACGATGTAGTGCGCCTCCGCCGGGAACTCCACGAGGCCGAAGGGACGTTCGTACGTCCAGCGCTCCATCTCGCGGCCGGTGAAGGACGCGCCGGTGGTCTCCCAGCCCTCGCCCAGCGCCTTGCCGACCAGCGGTTCGGCGACGACGAGCCGCTCCGCGCCGTCCGTCGCGACCACGTAGCGGACGTCCGGGTGCGCGGCGACCGCCGTGTTCGACACCAGCGTCCACGGGGTCGTCGTCCAGACCAGCAGGGACGCCTCGCCGGCGAGCGGACCCGAGGTGAGCGGGAAGCGGACGAAGACCGAGGGGTCGACGACCGTCTCGTACCCCTGCGCCAGCTCGTGGTCGGAGAGCCCGGTCTGGTCGCGGGGGCACCAGGGCGCCACGCGGTAGTCCTGGACGAGCAGGCCCTTGCCGAAGATCTCCTTGAGCGACCACCAGACGGAGTCCACGTACTCGGGGTCCATGGTCCGGTACGCGTTGTCGAGGTCGGTCCAGTACCCCATGCGCGTCGTCAGCTCGGCGAACGCGTCGGTATGGCGGGTGACGGACTCACGGCACTTGGCGTTGAACTCGGCGATGCCGTACGCCTCGATGTCCTTCTTGCCGGTGAAGCCCAGCTCCTTCTCGACGGCCAGCTCCACGGGCAGGCCGTGGCAGTCCCAGCCGGCCTTGCGGGCGACGTGGTAGCCGCGCATGGTGCGGAAGCGCGGGAAGACGTCCTTGAAGACGCGGGCCTCGATGTGGTGCGCGCCCGGCATGCCGTTGGCGGTGGGCGGGCCCTCGTAGAAGACCCACTCCGGGCGACCCTCCGACTGTTCGAGGGTCTTTTCGAAAACCTTGTTCTCGCGCCACAGGTCGAGCACGGCGTGCTCCAGCGCGGGCAGGTCGACCTGGGCGGGCACCTGGCGGTACCGGGGGGCGGACGCGGGCGTCGGCGAGGGTTCTGGTGTCATGGGGCGCTTCCTCCGGCGGGACTGCGGCATCTCCGTCGAAGGGACGAGAGCTGGGCTCCCGCGGTACCACCCTCCTTGGCCCCGGACGTCACCGCCCGCGGCCCCCTCATTGGGGTCGCGCTGCCGGTTCTACTCGCCCCGCGGTGACCTGGGCTTTCTTCCGGCGGCTCCGGGGTGATGCTTCACATCGCGCTCTGCCCCCGGGCTCTCACCGTCCCCGGGTCGCTCATGGCCGCGTACGACGCTACTCGTCCCCATCCACGCCTCTCGCTGGGCCCAGTGTACGGGGCGGCGCCCGGCCCGGCCGACCGGTTTACCACGGGGGCGGGCGGTGGGCGCGCGCCGGGGGAGTGCGGGGGCGGAGCGGGGGGCGCGGGGTGGGACGGGGGAGCGCGGCGAGCGCCGTACGGCCGAGCGTATGACCCGAACGGTTATACCGGCGCGTGTGTACGGCGTGGCGCACCCGGCGGCGGATTACCGGGCGGGGAGCTGGGCACAACGGATGGAGGCCGGTCTTCCCGCACCGTGGGGAGGGGCCGGAGAGGCGGCGTGCCCCGTTGCCGCGGGGCTGGTGTCGATTTATCGTCCCAGCACGATTCGCGAGCAAGATCGCGCTATGTGAAGGGGCCGCGGCCATGGTGGCGAAGAAGACCGCCGCGAAGAAGACGGCGGTGAGGAATGCGGCCGCCGGATCGACCGCCGGATCGGCCGCCGAGGAGACGCCGGCCGGGAAGACGGCGGCGAGCGGGAAGACGGCGGCGAAGAGGACCACCGCCAAGAAGGCCGCGGCCAAGAAGGCGGTGGCCGGGAAGACCGCCGCCGAGAAGGCGACGGCAAAGAAGAGCGCACCGGACACGAAGGCACCGGCGAAGAAGACTCCTGGCAGGAAGGCCGCGGCCAAGAAGACGGCGGCGAAGAAGTCACCTGCGAGGAAGACGCCGGCGAGCAAGGCACCTGCGAAGCAGGCCGCGTCCGCGGCCGAGGGGGCGGCCCAGGCCGCGGAAGAGACGGGAGCCAACACGGTGGGAGCGAAGAAGACTGCGGGCGGCAGGGGCGCGGCCGGCGCCGCGGTGTCCACGGCGCAGGTCGCCGCGGCACCGCCGGGGGAACTCGCGGTACGGCCCGGCGAGGACCCGTGGACACCGGAGGAGGTCGCCGAGGCCCGTACGGGGCTGGAGAGCGAGATCGCCCGGCTGAGCGCCGAGATCACCTCGTCGGAGGCGGCGCTGGCCGGGCTGATGCGGGACTCGGGGGACGGGGCCGGTGACGACGACGCGGACACCGGCACGAAGAACATCACGCGGGAACACGAGATGTCCCTCGCCGCCAACGCCCGCGAGATGCTGGAACAGACCGAGCGGGCCCTGCTGCGGCTCGACTCGGGCACGTACGGCCTCTGCGAGATCTGCGGCAAGCCGATCGGGAAGGCCAGGATGCAGGCGTTCCCCCGGGCCACCCTCTGCGTGGAGGACAAGCAGAAGCAGGAACGGCGGGGCTGAGGTCCCTCGTCACGAGAGACCCCGGGTCGGCTCCGGCGAGGTCGGAGCCGACCCGGGGCGGCCGGGTGCCCGGTGCGACGGCGGGCGGAGGTTAGGGGACGGGGGTACCCGGGTGACGTACCCTCGTCCTCAGTCAGGCACCCAGTACTCCAGCAGTTGAGGGACTCACGTGGCAGAGGCGGAGCGCATCATCGGTACGCCGTCCGGTGACGGTGGCAGTGACGAGGACGCCGCGGCCCCGGCCGAGCAGCCGAAGGGCAAGCGTAAGATCGCCGCGCTCTTCGTCGTCGCCGTCCTGGCGTACCTGCTCGACCTCGGAAGCAAGATGCTGGTCGTCGCCGAGCTGGAGCACCACCAGCCGATCGAGGTCATCGGCGATCTGCTGAAGTTCGAGGTGATCAGGAACGCGGGCGCCGCCTTCGGCATCGGCGAGGCGTTCACCGTCATCTTCACGATCATCGCGGCCACGGTGATCGTGGTGATCGCCCGGCTGGCGCGCAAGCTCTACAGCCTGCCCTGGGCCATCGCGCTGGGGCTGCTCCTCGGCGGCGCGCTCGGCAACCTCACCGACCGGATCTTCCGTTCGCCCGGGGTCTTCCAGGGCGCCGTGGTGGACTTCATCGCGCCCGCGCACTTCGCGGTCTTCAACCTCGCGGACTCCGCGATCGTCTGCGGCGGCATCCTGATCGTGCTGCTCTCCTTCCGCGGGCTCGACCCCGACGGGACCGTCCACAAGGACTGAGAGCCCGGGGCTTCCTGGCCGGGGCAGGGCGCGCGGTCGGGGCTGTCGTGGCCACAAGGCATACTCGACAGGTGAGCTTTCCCGAGATCAGAACCCTGCCCGTGCCCGACGGCCTGGAGGGCGAGCGCGTCGACGCCGCCATAGCCCGTATGTTCGGCTTCTCCCGTACGAAGGCGGCCGAGCTGGCCGCCTCCGGGAAGGTCCAGGTCGACGGCGCCGTGGTCGGGAAGTCCGAGCGCGTGAGCGGCGGGGCCTGGCTGGAGGTCGAGATGCCGGCGGCGCCCGCGCCCGTACAGATCGTCGCCGAGCCCGTCGAGGGCATGGAGATCGTGCACGACGACGACGACATCGTCGTGATCGTCAAGCCGGTCGGTGTCGCCGCGCACCCCAGCCCCGGCTGGTCCGGCACCACCGTCATCGGCGGTCTGGCCGCCGCCGGCTACCGCATCTCGACCTCCGGCGCGGCCGAGCGCCAGGGCATCGTGCACCGGCTGGACGTCGGCACCTCCGGGCTGATGGTCGTCGCCAAGTCGGAGCGCGCGTACACCCTGCTCAAGGCGCAGTTCAAGGAGCGCGTCGTCGACAAGCGCTACCACGCGCTGGTGCAGGGGCACCCGGACCCGATGAGCGGCACGATCGACGCGCCCATCGGCCGCCATCCGAACCACGACTACAAGTGGGCGGTCACCGCCGAGGGCAAGCCCTCGGTCACGCACTACGACCTGATCGAGGCGTTCCGGTCGGCCTCGCTGCTCGACATCAAGCTGGAGACGGGCCGTACGCACCAGATCCGGGTGCACATGTCCGCCCACCGCCACCCCTGCGTGGGCGACCTCACCTACGGCGCCGACCCGACGCTCGCCAAGCGGCTCGGGCTGACCCGGCAGTGGCTGCACGCCGTACGCCTCGGCTTCGAGCACCCGTCGGACGGGCGCTGGGTCGAGTACGCGAGCACCTACCCCGACGACCTCCAGGGCGCGCTGGACCAGGTCAGGGCGGAGAGCAACGCGTGACCGCCCCCGGCTACACGCTGCGCGAAGCGCGGGACCCGGCGGACGTCGAGGCGTGCTTCGCGGTCCGCAAGGAGGTCTTCGTCGTCGAGCAGCGGGTGCCCGAGGAGCTGGAGTACGACGGCCGGGACGGCGACGCGGTGCAGGTGCTGGCCGTCCGCGACGACGGGGTGCCGCTGGGCACCGGGCGGCTGCTGTACGGGCCCGGCGCGGCCGACCGTACCGGCGGAGACCCGGACACCGGCTCCCTCGGACGGCTCGCGGTCTCCCCGGCGGCCCGGGGCCTGGGCATCGGCGCCGCGCTCGTACGGGCCATCGAGGACGCGGCGCGCGAACGGGGCCTGCGGGTGGTGGACCTGCACGCGCAGACGCACGCGCTCGGCTTCTACGAGCGGCTGGGATACGAGGCGTACGGCCCCGAGTTCCCGGACGCGGGCATGGCGCACCGGGCCATGCGGCGGGTGCTCACGTCTTAGGATCCCGGCCGCGGGACGCGAGGCCGGGCTCCGGTTGCCGCGCCCCCCTGGCCCGCGGCGTGCGAGGGCCATGACAGGCTGGAGGTCTTGATCACCCGTTGATCACCTTTGTCTTTCGTCAAGGCTTTCGACCACCGGAGGGCCCACCGTGGACCAGTTGGCACTGCTGATCGTCCTGCTCCTCGGGGCGGTGCTCACCGTTCCGCTCGGGGACAGACTGGGGCTGCCCTCGCCCGTGCTGATGACGATCGTCGGCGTCGTCCTGGCGCTGCTGCCGTTCGTACCGAATGTGCAGGTGCCGCCGGACTTCATCCTTCCGCTCCTGCTGCCACCGCTGCTGTACGCGGCCGTGCAACGCACCTCCTGGCGGCAGTTCACGGCGAATCTCCGGCCCATCTTCCTGCTCGCGGTCGCCCTGGTCTTCGTGACCACGGCGGCCGTGGCGGCGGTCGCCCACTCGATCGTGCCCGGTCTGCCCCTCGCCGCCGCGGTCGCGCTCGGCGCGCTGGTCGCCCCGCCCGACCCGGTGGCCGCGACCGCCGTCGCCGGATCGCTCGGGCTGCCCCGGCGACTGGTCTCCATCCTGGAGGGCGAGGGCCTCTTCAACGACGTCACCGCGATCGTGCTCTACCACGTGGCCATCGCGGCGGCCATCAGCGGCACCTTCTCCTGGCCGAGCGCCGTCGGCTCCCTGGTCCTCTCCGCGGTGGTGGCCGTGGCGGTGGGGCTCGGGCTCGGCTGGCTCACCAACAAGCTGATGTCGCTGCTCGGCGACGCGACCCTCCAGATCGGCCTGTCGCTGCTGGTGCCGTTCGTCAGCTACGTCCTGGCGGAGGAGCTGCACGGCTCCGGGGTGCTCGCGGTCCTCACCACCGCGCTCTTCCTGGCCACGCACACGGCGGACGCCGACGACGTCATGGGACGGCTGGCGGGCAACTCCTTCTGGCAGGTCGTCGACACGCTCGTCACCGGGGTCGCCTTCGGCCTCATCGGTCTTGAGCTGCACAACGCGTTCGGGGCGGCCGAGAGCCGTACGTTCGAGATGCTGCGCTGGGGCGCGGTGGTCGTCGGGGTCGTCGTGTTCGTCCGGCTGTTGTGGCTGCTGCCCGCGACCTGGCTGGCCAAGCGGATGCACAAGCTCCGGGACTACGACGAGGAGATCCCGACGAGCTGGCGCGAGACCGTCGTCATGTGGTGGGCCGGGATGCGCGGGGTGGCCTCGGTCGCGCTGGCGCTGGCGATCCCGCTGGAGACCGAGAACGGCGAGCCGTTCCCGGGCCGCGAGGAGATCATCTTCATCGCGTTCGCGGTGATCATGGCGACCCTGGTCGTCCAGGGGCTGACGCTGCCCTGGCTGGTGAAGAAGCTCGGGGTACGGGCCGACACGAAGGCGGAGCACGAGCTGGAGCACACGCTCGCGCTGCGGGCCGCGAAGGCGGCGCGGGGCCGGCTCAAGGAGATCGAGACGGTGGAGGAGGTCCCTGAGGAGATCAGCGAGCGGCTGGCCCGCGTGGCCATCGACATCGGGCTGCGGATCAGCCCCGACCTGGCGGACGACGAGCGCCGCGAGTGGGCCGCGCAGCGGGTCGCCCGTGGCAAGGCGGTGCAGCGCATCCAGCGCGAGATGATGTCGGCGGCCCGCCACGAGGTCCTGTCGGCCAGGAACGAGCCGGGCGCCGACCCGGAGATCGTGGACCGGGTGCTGCGCCAGCTCGACGTGCGCAGCATGCACTGACGTACGGCCCCGGGCGGGGTCGTGGGCCCGGGGCTGTGGGGGCGGGCGTACGGCCCGGGGGAGCCGTCAGCCGCGGCCGGTGTCGGCCTCGGTGTTTCCGGCGTTCTCGGCGTTCTCCCTGGGGGCGGCGACCCGGGCGCGCGCGGCGGGCGGGCCGGCCACCTCGCCCACGATCCGCGGCAGCGCGTACGGATGGTGCGCGGCCAGCCAGGCCACCATCTCCTCCCGTACCGCGCAGCGCACCTTCCAGATGTCGTCCGCGTCCTTGGCCGTGACCACCGCGCGCACCTCGATCGTGGTGGGCGTGGTGTCCGTGACGGCCAGGCTCCAGTCCCGGCCGTCCCACGCCGAGCACCCCGCCAGGATCTCCTGGAGCTTCTCGCGCATCAGCGGCACCGGTGCGCTGTGGTCGAGCTGGAGGAAGACCGTGCCGGTCATCTGGATCCCGCCGCGCGACCAGTTCTCGAAGGGCTGCGAGGTGAAGTACGAGACGGGCATGGTGATACGCCGCTCGTCCCAGGTCCGTACGGCGAGGAAGGTGAGCGTGACCTCCTCGACCACGCCCCACTCGCCGTCGACCACCACCGTGTCCCCGATGCGCACCATGTCGCCGAAGGCGATCTGGAACCCGGCGAAGAGATTGCTCAGCGTGGACTGCGCGGCGACACCGGCGACGATGCCGATGATGCCCGCGGAGGCCAGCATCGACGTACCGATGCTGCGCAGATCGGGGAAGGTCAGCAGCATCGCCGCGACCGCGACCACCACCACGACGGCGATCACGATGCGCATCATCAGCGTCACCTGGGTCCGTACCCGGCGCACCCGGGCCGGGTCGCGGGTCGAGGTCGCGTAGCGCGCGTACGACGACTCGACGACCACGGAGACGACCCGTACGACCAGCCAGGCGCCCGAGCCGATGACCACCAGGGAGAGCACCCGGCCGATCTCGGTCTGGTAGTACGTGGCCAGGGACCAGCCGGTCTCGCGGTACGTACCGCGCAGCAGCGACGCCATCACCAGCACCTGGAGCGGCACGCCGCAGCGGCGCAGCAGCCCCCACAGCGGGGTCTCCGGGTGGCGCTGGTCGGCGCGGCGGAGCACCAGGTCCACCACCCAGCCGAGCGCCAGGGTGAGCAGGACCGTGCCGCCGAGCACGATCAGTGGGCGCAGTGCGTTCTCCATGACTCCCTCATGTACCTCTCGTGCGGGCCGGGTGCGTACGGACTGGCAGGATGTCCGGATGGACATCATGCTCTTCCATTCCGTCTACGGTCTCCGCCCGGCGGTGCACGCCGCCGCCGACCGGCTGCGCGCCGCGGGCCACGAGGTGCGCGTGCCCGACCTCTTCGAGGGGGAAACGGTCTCGACCGTGGAGGACGGGATGAAGCTGAAGGACCGGATCGGCAAGGAGGAACTGCTGCGCCGGGCGGTGCTGGCCGCGGCGCCGTACTCCGAGCGCGGTCTGGTGTACGTGGGGCTCTCCCTCGGCGGTTCCATCGCGCAGAACCTGGCGCTGGGCGACGCGAAGGCGCGCGGGCTGCTCCTGCTGCACGGTACGTCCGACATCGCCGAGAACGCGTCCGTGGACGAGCTGCCCGTCCAGCTCCATGTGGCGGACCCCGACCCGTTCGAGCCGCACGACTGGCTGACCGCCTGGTACCTCCGGATGCGGCAGGTGGGCGCGGACGTGGAGGTCTACCGCTACCCCGGGGCCGGGCACCTGTTCACCGACCCGGAGCTGCCCGACTACGACGAGCGGGCCGCCGAGGAGACCTGGCGGACCGCGCTCGCCTTCATCGACTCGCTCTGAGCTCGTCCCGGCCGGCCGGGGGTGTACGGGCCGCGGCCGCCCGTGTCCGGCGACCGCGGCTCCGGCTCAGCCCTTGAGCGCCTTGGTGACCGCGGCGTTGAACTCCGCGACGGTCATGGGCGGGTTGTCGCTGCCCTCGGCCGTGAGCTTCTGGCCGTCCATCTTCAGGGTGGGCGTGCCCTTCACACCGCTCTTGTCGAAGGCGGCGGACATCTTCATCGCCCAGGCGTCGTACGTACCGCTCTCGACGTCCTTCTTGAAGGCCGCGTTGCCCTTGAGCGCGCTCACGGAGTCGGCGACTTCGAGGAGGTAGCTGTCCTTGGCGAACTTGTCCTGCGACTCCTCGGGGTGGTACTTCGCCGAGTAGAGCGCGGTCTTGTACTCCAGGAACGCCTCGGGGCTCACGTTGAGCGCCGCGCCCAGCGCGGACAGGGCGTTCTTGGAGCCCTCGCCGTTGTCGGAGTTGTCGATGAAGGTCGCGCCGATGTACTTGATCTTGAACTTGCCGGCGTCGACGTCGTTGTGGACGGTCTCGCCGACGGCCTGCTCGAAGCCGGCGCAGACGGGGCAGCGGGAGTCCTCGTACAGTTCGAGCGTCTTCTTGGCGTCCTTCTTGCCGATGACGACCGTGGTGCCGTCCGTGCCCTCGGTGTTCTTGGGGGCGACGACGGTCTTCTCGTCCTTCATGGCCTCCCAGTGGGAGGGCTTGTTGGACTGGACGACGGCGTAGCCGACGCCGCCGGCTATCGCGAGGACGGCGACGGCCGAGCCGAGGACGACGAGCTGGCGGCGTACCTTGTCCTTCTTCGCCTGCCGCTCGCGCTCGGCGCGCAGCCGCTCGCGGGCGGCTGCCTTGTTGGCCTGGTTGTTCCGTGCGCTCATGGTGGTTCGCTCCGTGGGGATGACGTGATGCCGCTGGGGGAGGGGCGCCGGGCAGGACCCGGCGCGGGCCGGTGCTCGGGCTCGGGCCCGTGCTCGGGAAGAGCCTCAGGCGACGAGGGCGAGCGCCGGGCGGGGCGGGCCCCGCCGTCCCACGGAGTGCACGAGGAGCCGGTGGCGGGAGGGGCGCGGGCGGCTCGCGGGGCGCGTGGCGCGCCGTACCGCGCGGGCGGCCGTGGAGACCACGGCGACCGCGATCAGCAGCGGCCGGAACGCGCTCACGGCCGTGGCCCGGATCAGCCGGGACAGCGCCCGCTCACCGTGGCGCAGCCAGGCCGCGGCGAGCAGCCCGACCGCCACATGGACGGCCAACAGCAGCCACGGCAGGGCCGGGTCCGGGGAGTCCAGCAGCGCGGCGGCCGTGGACCGTGTCGAGGCCACCCCGGGCAGCGGCGCGCCGAGGCCGCCGCCGCACAGCACGTCGAAGCCGACGGAGCGCAGCGAACCGGCCACGGGGCCGCCCGAGGGGCCGTAACAGACGCGCTGGCCGCTGGTGAAGACGGTGTCGGCGGCCAGTTCGAGCGGGACGAGCAGGGCGGCGATCCGCCAGAAGCCGCGCTCGCGGCCCGCCGCCGCGTAGGTGAGCGCGAACACGGCGGCGCCGAGCCCGGCCACCAGGGAGAGCGGCAGCGGGGTGCGGGACAGCAGCACGTGCGAGCCCGCGGACAGCGTCACGACCAGTGCCGTGAAAAGTGCTGCCCGCGCCGCTCTGAGCCGCGTCCCGGATATGTCCATCGTCGCCGAGTGTGCCATGGGTCCCTGTAAACGATCCCTAAAGCATCACGGAAGGAGACGTGCCCGGCGGGATCCGGACACGTCCTCGGGCGGTGTTCCAGACGCCTCCCCGCCCGGCCGAGGGGCGGACGACGCCACTTCGGAGCGACTCGTCTAGGCGAGCCGGCCGTTGCGGAACAGGTCCACGAAGATCTGGTGGTCCGCCCTGGCCCGCGCCCCGTACGTGTGTGCGAAGTCCACCAGCAGGGCCGCGAAGCCGTCCTCGTCCGCCGCGATCGCCGCGTCGATGGCGCGCTCCGTGGAGAACGGCACCAGGGAGTGCCCGCTCTCGTCGTCCGCCGCCGCGTGCATCGTCGCCGTCGCCCGGCCGAGGTCGGCGACGACCGCCGCTATCTCCTCCGGGTCGTCCAGATCCGACCAGTCCAGGTCCACCGCGTACGGCGAGACCTCCGCGACGAGCTGCCCCGCCCCGTCCAGCTCCGTCCACCCCAGCCAGGGGTCCGCGTGCGCCTGGAGCGCCCGCTGCGAGATCACCGTGCGGTGGCCCTCGTGCTGGAAGTACTCGCGGACCGCCCCGTCGGTGATGTGCCGGGAGACCGCCGGGGTCTGCGCCTGCTTGAGATAGATCACGACGTCGTTCTCCAGGGCGTCGCTGTTGCCCTCCAGCAGGATGTTGTACGAGGGCAGCCCGGCCGAGCCGATCCCGATCCCCCGCCGGCCCACGACGTCCTTGACGCGGTACGAGTCGGGGCGGGCCAGGCTGGACTCCGGAAGCGTCTCCAGATAGCCGTCGAACGCCGCGAGGATCTTGTACCGGGTGGCCGCGTCCAGCTCGATGGAGCCGCCGCCCGCCGAGAAGCGCCGCTCGTACTCCCGGATCTCCGTCATCGAGTCCAGCAGCGAGAAACGCGTCAGCGAGCGCGCCGAGCGCAGCGCGGTCAGCAGCGGGCCCTCGGCCGTGTCCAGGGTGAACGGCGGCACCTCGTCGTTCTTCGCGCCGGTCGCCAGCGCGTGGATCCGCTCGCGGTAGGCGCCCGCGTAGATCTCCACCAGCTCGGTGATCTGCGGGTCGCTCAGCGCCTTCGTGTAGCCGATCAGCGCGAGCGAGGCGGCGAACCGCTTCAGGTCCCAGGTGAACGGGCCGATGTACGCCTCGTCGAAATCGTTCACGTTGAAGATCAGCCGGCCGTTGGCGTCCATGTACGTGCCGAAGTTCTCCGCGTGCAGATCGCCGTGGATCCACACCCGGCTCGTCCGCTCGTCCAGGAACGCCGCCTCCGCCCCGGCCGGCTCCCCGGACGCCGGGCCCTCCTGCGCCAGATCCCGGTAGAAGAGGCACGCCGTACCCCGGTAGAAGGCGAACGCGGAGGCCGCCATCTTCCGGAACTTCACGCGGAAGGCCGCTGGATCGGCCGCCAGGAGTTCACCGAACGCGGTGTCGAAGACGGCGAGGATCTCCTCTGCGCGCTGCTGCTCGGCTGCTTCGACAGGTCGCGGGACCGACATCGCGGGGTGCCTCCTGGTGGCGGTGTGTGGGCGGGTGGCCACGGAGGCGGCAACGCCCCCGCAGGGCACGGCCGTGCCCTCGGTGGAGCAACGCGCGACACCATCCGCGAGTGCCCGCGGGGTCGGCCCCGGCCGCCCGCCGGACCGACCCGGGTGCCCGTCCGTTGTCGGTCGTGCGACGTAGACTTCGGGGCTGTCTCCCCGGACTGTCCGCAGCGCCGGAAGACCCCCCGGGCGCGCCCCCGGGGAACCACCGTGTCGCCCGCTCACTGGAGGCCCCCGCCGTGACCAAGCCGCCGTTCACGCACCTGCATGTCCACACCCAGTACTCGCTGCTGGACGGTGCCGCGCGGCTCGGGGACATGTTCACGGCGTGCAAAGAGATGGGCATGTCCCATATCGCGATGACCGACCACGGGAATCTCCACGGGGCGTACGACTTCTTCCACCAGGCGAAGAAGGCGGGCGTGACGCCCATCATCGGGATCGAGGCGTACGTGGCGCCCGAGTCCCGGCGGCTGAAGCGGAAGGTGCAGTGGGGCCAGCCGCACCAGAAGCGGGACGACGTGTCCGGTTCGGGTGGTTACACCCACAAGACGATCTGGGCGGCGAACAGCACCGGGCTGCACAACCTCTTCCGGCTCTCCTCGGACGCGTACAAGGAGGGCTGGCTCCAGAAGTGGCCCCGGATGGACAAGGAGACCATCGCGAAGTGGTCCGAGGGCCTGATCGCCTCGACCGGCTGCCCCTCCGGTGAACTCCAGACGCGGCTGCGCCTCGGCCAGTTCGACGAGGCGGTGAAGGCGGCCTCCGAGTACCAGGACATCTTCGGCAAGGACCGGTACTTCCTGGAGCTGATGGACCACGGCATCGAGATCGAGCGCCGGGTGCGGGACGGGCTGCTGGAGGTCGGCAAGAAGCTCGGCATCCCGCCGCTGGTCACCAACGACTCCCACTACACGTACGCGAACGAGGCCACCGCCCACGACGCGCTGCTCTGCATCCAGACCGGCAAGAACCTCTCCGACCCGGACCGCTTCCGCTTCGACGGCACCGGCTACTACCTCAAGTCGACCGACGAGATGTACGCCGTCGACCTCTCCGACGCCTGGCAGGAGGGGTGCGCCAACACCCGCCTGGTCGCGGACCAGATCGACACCGAGGGCTGGTTCCAGGAGCGGAACCTGATGCCCAAGTTCGAGGTGCCCGAAGGCTTCACCGAAGTCTCCTGGTTCCGCGAGGAGACCATGCGCGGCATGGCCCGCCGGTTCCCGAACGGCATCCCGGAAGACCGGATGCGCCAGGTCGAGTACGAGATGGGCATCATCATCGACATGGGCTTCCCGGGGTACTTCCTCGTGGTCGCCGACTTCATCATGTGGGCGAAGAACAACGGCATCGCGGTCGGCCCCGGCCGAGGCTCCGCCGCCGGTTCGATCGTCTCGTACGCCATGGGCATCACCGACCTCGACCCGATCGAGCACGGACTGATCTTCGAGCGGTTCCTCAACCCCGAGCGCATCTCCATGCCCGATGTCGACATCGACTTCGACGAGCGCCGGCGCGGCGAGGTCATCCGGTACGTGACCGAGAAGTACGGCGCCGACAAGGTCGCCATGATCGGCACCTACGGCAAGATCAAGGCGAAGAACGCCATCAAGGACTCCGCCCGCGTGCTGGGTTACCCGTACGCGATGGGCGACCGGCTCACCAAGGCCATGCCCGCCGACGTCCTCGGCAAGGGCATCGACCTCAACGGCATCACCGACCCCAAGCACCCGCGCTACAGCGAGGCGGGCGAGATCCGGGGGATGTACGAGAACGAGCCGGACGTCAAGAAGGTCATCGACACCGCGAAGGGTGTGGAGGGCCTGGTCCGGCAGATGGGTGTGCACGCGGCCGGAGTGATCATGTCCAGCGAGACGATCACCGACCACGTCCCCGTCTGGGTCCGGCACACCGACGGCGTGACCATCACCCAGTGGGACTACCCGCAGTGCGAGTCGCTCGGCCTGCTGAAGATGGACTTCCTCGGCCTGCGCAACCTGACGATCATGGACGACGCCGTCAAGATGGTGAAGTCCAACAAGGGCATCGACCTGGAGATGCTCTCCCTCCCGCTGGACGACCCCAAGACGTACGAACTGCTCTGCCGCGGCGACACGCTCGGCGTCTTCCAGTTCGACGGCGGACCCATGCGCTCGCTGCTGCGCCAGATGCAGCCCGACAACTTCGAGGACATCTCCGCCGTCTCGGCCCTATACCGGCCGGGCCCGATGGGCATGAACTCGCACACGAACTACGCGGAACGCAAGAACGCCCGCCAGGAGATCACCCCGATCCACCCGGAGCTGGAGGAGCCCCTCAAGGAGGTGCTCGGCCTCACCTACGGCCTGATCGTGTACCAGGAGCAGGTGCAGAAGGCCGCCCAGATCGTCGCCGGGTACTCGCTCGGCGAGGCCGACATCCTGCGCCGCGTGATGGGCAAGAAGAAGGCCGACGAGCTGGCGAAGAACTTCGTCCTCTTCGAGGCGGGCGCCAAGAAGAACGGCTTCTCGGACGCGGCGATCAAGGCGCTGTGGGACGTGCTGGTGCCGTTCGCCGGTTACGCCTTCAACAAGGCGCACTCCTCCGCGTACGGACTGGTCACCTACTGGACCGCGTACCTCAAGGCGAACTATCCCGCCGAGTACATGGCCGCCCTGCTGACCTCGGTCAAGGACGACAAGGACAAGTCGGCGGTCTACCTCAACGAGTGCCGCCGCATGGGCATCAAGGTGCTGCCGCCCAACGTCAACGAGTCGCTGTCCAACTTCGCCGCCCAGGGTGACGACGTCATCCTCTTCGGCCTGACCGCCGTCCGCAACGTCGGCCAGAACGTCGTCGACTCGATCATCCGGTCCCGCAAGGCCAAGGGGAAGTACGCGACCTTCCCCGACTTCCTCGACAAGGTCGAGGCGGTCGTCTGCAACAAGCGCACCGTCGAATCGCTGATCAAGGCCGGTGCCTTCGACGAGATGGGCCACACCCGCAAGGGCCTGGTCGCCCACCACGAACCGATGATCGACAACGTGGTCCAGGTCAAGCGCAAGGAGGCCGAGGGCCAGTTCGACCTCTTCGGCGGCGGCGACGAGGAGACGAGCGAACCGGGGTTCGGGCTCGACATCGAGTTCTCCGACATCGAATGGGACAAGACGTACCTCCTCGCGCAGGAGCGCGAGATGCTCGGCCTCTACGTCTCCGACCACCCGCTCTTCGGCCTGGAGCATGTGCTCTCCGACAAGGCCGACGCGTCGATCTCCCAGCTCACCGGCGGGGAACACGGGGACGGCGCGGTCGTCACCGTCGGCGGCATCATCTCCGGCCTCCAGCGCAAGATGACCAAGCAGGGCAACGCCTGGGCGATCGCCACCGTCGAGGACCTGGCCGGCTCCATCGAGTGCATGTTCTTCCCCGCGACCTACCAGCTCGTCTCCACGCAGCTCGTCGAGGACACCGTCGTCTTCGTCAAGGGACGGCTCGACAAGCGCGAGGACGTCCCCCGGCTCGTCGCCATGGAACTCCAGGTCCCGGACGTCTCCTCCGCCGGCACCGACGCGCCCGTCACCATCACCATCCCCACGGTGAAGCTCACCCCGCCCATGGTCAGCAGGCTCGGCGAGATCCTCAGCCACCACCGGGGCAACTCCGAGGTCCGGATCAAGCTCCAGGGCGCCCGCAAGACCACCGTGCTCCGCCTCGACCGGCACCGGGTCCAGCCCGACCCGGCGCTCTTCGGCGACCTGAAGGTCCTGCTCGGCCCGTCCTGCCTGGCCGGCTAGGTCTTCCGTCGCCCGGACGTCCTGCACGCGGGACGCCCGGACGTCCTGCACGCAAGAAGGGGCGCGCCCGGGTTCCGGGCGCGCCCCCCGCGCGTGCATACGCGCGGACGGGTGGCCGGTGTGGCCGGAGCGCGTCGGCCCCCTTGGGGCGCCCGCCGACGGCGTGATCCCCGGCACCACCGGGTCGGTAC
>NZ_JBHZDA010000102.1:0-8689 GCF_042755665.1 Streptomyces sp. NPDC059142 | reverse complement strand
CCCCTCCCAGCACCCGGGGGCCCCCCGTGGTCCCGGGCCCCCCCCCTCGCGCGTGCTGACGCTCGTACGGGTGTCAGTTGTGGCCGAAGCGCTTCTGCCGCTTGTGGGCGACGTCCGACGGCGTGATCCTCTGCTCCACCTGGTCGGAACGGTCCTCCATCGACGAGGACCTCGAATCCTGGGTGCCGCGCTCCGACTCGGAGCGGGCGTGCTGTTTGTTGCCGCGATCCCGGTTCTTGTTCTTCGACATGGCGCTGCCTCCTGCGGGTTCTGTGCGGACCAGGGGCCTCGTTCAGACTCACATAGGCGATAAAATGCCGCATTTTGGATCATTGCCGTGTGTAGTGGGTGCCCTGGCCCCCGCCCGGCCTGTGATCCCCCGGCGATCCGCCACGCCGATGATCGAGTTCCGGACGTTAAGCCTCTTGCCGTCGGGCAGACTCGAAGCAAACCCGCAGTAACTCCCGATCTCCCGATCCCGAGGTTCCCGAAAGAGGGTGGAACGCGTGGACCGCTGCGTCGTCCTGGTGGACGCCGGCTACCTGCTGGGCGCCGCCGCGAGCCTGCTGGCCGGAGAGCCGGCCCGATCCCGCATCACCGTGGACCACGCGGCCCTCATCCAGGGCCTCAGGGAGCGCGCCCAGGCCGATACGGAACAGCCGCTGCTTCGGATCTACTGGTTCGACGGCGCCCCCGACCGGGTCCCGCAGCCCGAGCACCGGCGGCTGCGGGTGATGCCCCGCGTCACCGTACGCCTCGGCGCCCTCACGAGAAGCGACGGCCGCTGGGCGCAGAAAGGCGTCGACGCGGCGATGCATGCAGAGCTCACCGAACTGGCCAGAAATCGCGCCTGCTCCGATGTGGTGCTGGTCACCGGAGACGGCGATCTGCTCCCCGGCCTGATGTCGGCCAAGGAGCACGGCGTCGCCGTCCACCTCTGGGCGGTCCAGGCCGCCGACGGCGACTACAACCAGTCCGAGGACCTGGTCGCCGAGGCCGACGAGCGGCGCGTACTGGACCGCGCCTGGATCACCAAGGCCGTCCGCGCCAAGGATCTCGGCGGCGTCTGTGCGCCCTCCCCGGCCCCGCGCCCGGAGATCGCGGCGATCCTCTCCGCGCCGCTGCCCGAATCGGCGCTGGCGGCCTCGGCGGAACGCGCCGCCCAGGCCCAGTCCCGCCCCCCGGCGCCCCCCGGCCGCAACGGCTCCACTCCACCCCCCGCCGACAACGCCGCCGAACCCCAGACCGCGCCCCCGGGCGCCAGGACCGTCCCCACCCCCAAGGACCTCGCCGGTCTGCGCGCCCCCACCGCCGACCGGCAGCCCGCACCCTCCCAGCACCCCGGGGGCGCGACACTCCGCTGGTCGTCCGACAAGGGCTGGGTGGAACGTCCGGGCAGCGGCCCCTCCGGCGAACCGCCCGAGACGGCGTCCCTGCCCACACTGGCCCAGCTCACCAGCGCGGAACAGCGCTGGGCGGACCGCGAGGAGGACATCACCACGGTCGGCGGCGACCCCTTCGAGGTGGGTCAGGTCTTCGCCCGGCGCTGGATGGAACGGCTCCCGGAATCCGGCCACGTACAGAAACTCTCCGTCATGTACCCCCGCGTCCCGCACCGCATCGACGGCGAACTGCTCCGGTACGCGGCCCGCTTCGGGCTGCTGGCTCACAAGGACGACCAGATCGACGAGCACGACCGCTACGCGATCCGGGCGGGCTTCTGGCGGGAGATCGACGTACGCGCCGCCGAATCGGCGTGACTGCCGGGGCGCGGTTCGCCTCCGGGGCGCCCTCGCCAGGCCGGCGAGTGAGCCGAAGGGGCGCGTCGGCGCCGTAGGGGAGAGCGCGCGCAGGTTCGCGAGGAACGGGCGGACCGGGCACGGTCGACCGTCGGCGCCGACCTGAAGCGCCCCGGAGGCGAACCGAGCCCCCCAGAAAGAGGCCGCGCAGGCGCGCAACGTATGGTCGTTTCTCGTGAGTACGGTGTGTGTGGTGCGCGACTTGGTCAAGACGTACCCCGCCGCGCGCGGCAGGCGTGGGGCCCCTGGGACGCCCGAGGTGCGGGCCACCGACGGGATCTCGCTCGATGTGCGGCGTGGTGAGATCTTCGGCCTGCTCGGGCCGAACGGCGCCGGAAAGTCCACGCTGGTACGGCAGATCACCGGATTGATGCGGCCCGATTCCGGGGCCGTGGAGGTTCTCGGGCACGATCTGGTGCGTCATCCGGAGCGTGCTTCACGGCTCATCGGCTATCTGGGGCAGGAGTCGAGCGCCCTCGACGAACTGACGGTGGCGCTCGCCGCCGAGACGACGGGGCGGCTGCGCGGGCTCACGCTCCGGGACGCGCGGGCCGAGCGGGACCGGGTGCTCGCCGAGCTGGGGCTCACGGAGATCGCCGGGCGCCCGCTGAAGAAGCTGTCCGGCGGGCAGCGGCGACTGGCGTGTTTCGCCGCCGCGCTGGTGGGGGAGCGGCCCGTACTCGTCCTGGACGAGCCGACCACCGGAATGGACCCTGTCGCGCGGCGCGCGGTGTGGGCGGCGGTGGACCGGCGGCGGGCGGAGCACGGGGTGACGGTGCTGCTCGTCACCCACAACGTCATCGAGGCCGAGACGGTGCTCGACCGGGTCGCCGTGCTGGAGCGCGGGAAGGTCATCGCCTGTGACACGCCCTCGGGGCTGAAGGAGCAGGTCGCCGGGGACGTCCGCGTGGAGCTGGTGTGGCGGGAGCGGGCGCCGCTCGACGTTCCCGAGGTCGCCGCGTTGCGCGGGTCCGCGCAGGAGTCCGGGCGCCGCTGGGTGCTGCGGCTCGCGCCGGACGAGGCGCGGGCGGCCGTCGCCGCGGTGACCGGGGGCGCGGCCTTCGCGGCGCTGGACGACTTCACGCTGGCGACACCGAGCCTGGAGGATGTCTATCTGGCGCTCGGGGGCCGGGCGCAGGGCCTGGTGAAGGCATGAGCGCCCGGGGCTTTTCCGGGACGTGTCCCGTGACCGCGCGGCCCGTGGCAGGGTGGGGCCCTGCGGTGGCGCGGGGCGCCGACCGCAGCCGGCAGCCGTACGTCCGCGAGCAGGCCCCGGCGGACCCGAACGTACCGAACAGGAGCAGCGCCAGGTGAGCATCGTGCCCGCGGAGGCCGTGTCCGCGAGGATCCGGACGGCGAAGGACACCCCCACCGAGGCGGCCGGGGGCGCGCCCGCGCCGCTCGCGCCCCGGGCGCGGCTGCTGCCCTCGCTCGCCGCGGTCTACCGTGCCCAGCTCTCCCGGGCTCGGGTGGCCCGGATCCCGCTGCTCTTCGTGGCGACGTTCCAGTCCGTCGGGATCATGATCCTGATGCGGGGCGTCGTGGAGGGCGGTGCGGAGGCGCGGGCGGTCGTCGCCGGTTCGAGTGTGCTCGTCGTGGCGTTCGTGGCGCTGAATCTGCTGGCCCAGTACTTCGGCCAGTTGCGGGCGAGCGGCGGCCTGGACCACTACGCCACCCTGCCGGTGCCGCCGGCCGCCGTGGTGCTGGGCGCGGCCGGGGCGTACGCCTCGTTCACGGTGCCGGGCACGGCGGTGACGGCCGTCGCGGGGAGTGTGCTCTTCCAGCTTCCGCTCACCCATCTGTGGGTGCTCGCCGCGGTCATCCCGCTCTCCGGCGCGGCCCTCGCGGGGCTCGGCGCGGCGCTCGGGCTGCTCGCGCCGCGTCAGGAACTGGCCACCCTGCTGGGCCAGCTCGGGATGTCGGCGGCGCTGCTGCTCGGGGTGTTGCCGGCGGACCGGCTGCCGGGGCCGATCGGGTACGCCCGGGATCTTCTGCCGTCCACGTACGGGGTGGAGGCGCTGGCCCGTACGTTCGACGCGCATCCCGACTGGGCCGCCGTCGCGTTCGACCTGGGGGTCTGTGCCGCCGTCGGCGTCGTCTCGCTGGCCGTGGCGACATGGGCGTACCGGCGGGCCGCGGTCCGCTGAGCCCGGCCGTACGGTGTCCGGTCCCCGGCCCCCGCGACGGTCCGGTGCGGCGCCCACCGCCGGGGCCTGGCACGATGGCACCGTGACCGCACCTCTGACGCCTCCCCACCAGCCGCAGCACGACGATCCCTGGCAGACACCGCCGGCCGGGGTGTCGCCCGATTCCGCGGCCGACGCGGAGAAGGGGCCCGACATGAAGACCGAGGTGCGGCAGGCGGCGGTGGTGCTGGTGGTCACCACGGTGGCGGGGCTGCTGCTGGGGCTGCTGTGGATGTGGCTGGCGCCGCGCGTTCCGCTGGTCTCCGACGCGACGGCCGTCTTCCTGAAGGACACGGAGGGCGAGGAGGCCATCGCCGCCGACGGGACGTTCCTTCTGCTGGCGCTCGCCTTCGGCGTGGTCAGCGGGGGCCTGGTCTTCCTCTTCCACCGGCGCGGCGGGATCGCGCTGGTCCTCGGTCTGGCGCTGGGCGGACTGCTGGGCGCGGTGCTGGCGTGGAGGTTCGGCGCGATGCTCGGCCCGACGTCGGACGTCGTGGCGCACGCCAAGCAGGTCGGCAAGGGCGTCACCTTCGACGCGCCGCTCGAACTCCACGCGAAGGGCGCGCTGCTGGCGTGGCCGGTCGCGGCGATGGTGGTGCATCTCGCGCTGACGGCCCTGTTCGGCCCGCGCGATCCGGAACCGGAGTGGGAGTGGAACACGCCGTACGGGGGCGAGCCCCGGCCGGGTGACGAGAACGCCGGGTGGGGCGCCCCGGAGAAGTGACCCGCGGGGCTCCTCGCGCCGGGGCTCAGTCGTTCCGGGAGAAGAAGCTGACGACGTCCTCCGGCGAGGGGTTGTCCAGGATTGCGGATTCCTCCTCGGCGGCCTTGGCGCTGCGCGGGAACATCGTCGCCTCGTACGCGGCGAGGGCGGCCTCGACGTCACCGGGGTGCGCGGCGAGTGCCTCGCCGAGTTCCGCGCCGTCGAGCATGGCCAGGTTGGCGCCTTCGCCGTTCGGGGGGATGAGGTGGGCGGCGTCGCCGACCAGGGTCACCCCGGGCACGCGGTCCCACCGGTGCCCGACCGGCAGGGTGTGGTGGGGGCGCAGGACGGGCGCGGTGTCGCTGTCGGTGATCAGCGCGGTGAGCTCCGGCGCCCAGCCGTCGAACTCCGCCGCGACCCGCGCGGTGGCCGCGGCCGGATCGGTGAAGTCGACGCCGTCGAACCAGTCCAGCGGCTTGGTCAGCATCACGTAGGTGTGGAGGGTCTCGCCCTTCTCGCGGTGGGCCCCGATCTGGCGGTCACCCGGCGCGAGCGCGAACATCGACCCGCCGCCGACCGCCTTCGCGGCGGCGGGGTGGCGCGTCTCGGCGTCGAAGAGATAGGTCTCGACGAACGACATGCCGGCGTACGCGGGGGTGGCGTCGGAGAGCAGCGGCCGGACTCGGGACCAGGCGCCGTCCGCGCCGATCAGCAGGTCCGTGACGGTGGTGGTGCCGTCGGCGAAGGTCACCTCGTGGCTGCCGTCGCCCAGGCTCCGTACCCCGTCGGCCTTGTGCCCCCACCGGACGGTGCCGGCCGGGAGCGCGTCGAGCAGCATCCGGCGCAGTTCACCGCGCTGCACCTCGGGGCGTCCGCCCGTGCCGTCGTCGTCCTGGTCGAGCAGGACGTTCCCCTCCCGGTCGAGGATCCGTACCGCCTGCCGGCCCTCCAGGACGAGCCCGCCGAACTCCTCCGTCAGTCCGGCCGCCCGCACGGCCAGTTGGCCGTTGTAGTCGTGGATGTCGAGCATGCCGCCCTGTGTGCGGGCCAGGGGGGAGGCTTCCGCCTCGTAGACCGTGACGGGGATGGAGTGGACGTGCAGGACGCGGGCGAGCGTGAGGCCGCCGAGTCCGGCGCCGATGATCGTGGCTTCGATGGTCATATCGGTTCCCTGACTGTCTCGCGCCTGCCGGACCGGGCAGTCGGCAGGATCTCCGGCAAGGTTCCCGGCGCGGGCCGACAGACCGCCCACAGCGCACCGACAGCCCCGACGGACGCCCGACACGGCCGGGGGCGCGGCCGGCGCGGCGTACGGGTGGGCTCAGGCGCGACCGGCGCGGCGTACGGGTGGGCTCAGGCGCGGCCGATGGGCGCCACGACCGCCCCGGTGAGCGCGGCCAGATCGCCCGGGGCCAGCTCGACCTCCAGGCCGCGGCGGCCCGCCGAGACGCACACGGTCGGATGGGCCTCGGCCGAGGCGTCCAGGACGGTACGGAGCCGCTTGCGCTGGCCCAGCGGCGAGATCCCGCCCCGTACGTACCCGGTGGTCCGCTCGGCCGCCGCCGGGTCGGCCATGGCGGCGCGCTTGCCGCCGACCGCGACCGCGAGGGCCTTGAGGTCCAGCGAGCCGGCGACGGGGACGACGGCGACGGTGAGTTCGCCGTCCACCTCGGCGACGAGCGTCTTGAAGACCCGGTCGGGGGAGACGCCCAGCGCCTGCGCGGCTTCCTCGCCGTAGGACGGGGAGGCGGGGTCGTGCTCGTACGCGTGCAGGGTGTGCGCCGTGCCCGACGCGGTCAGCGCGACCGTCGCCGGGGTCCCGCCGGACTGCTGCTTCCTGGACTTCTTCGCCACGGTACGGGTCTCCCTGGGCGGCGCGGCCGGGTGGTCAGTTGAGGGGGGTCGGCGCCTGCGTCAGCGTCACGGCGGGCAGCGAGGGGAGATGGCGGATCACCGCGGTCTCCGCGCGCAGCAGCTTCAGCTCCTCGCGCAGCCGGGCGGCGATGTCCTCGGCCTCCAGCAGCCGCTGTTTCGTCGGGACGTCCAGTACGGCGGCGGCGGCCACCAGGTACGACACCACCGAGGGCTCGTCCGGCAGGTCCTCGATCCGCGACAGCGAGCGCTCGCGCGCCCCGGCCAGCCGCTTCTGGTAGTTCTGGAAGGCGCGCAGGACGCCCGCGGCGAGGGTGGCCGCGCCGTCGCCGGGCTCCTCGGGCAGCTCCTCCAGCTCCGCCGTCAGATAGGGGCCGTTCGCCTCGACGGAGAGCAGCCGGACGCGGGTGGTGCCCGTGGCGACCACCTCGAAGGTGCCGTCGGGGCGTTCCCTGATCGTCGCCGCGTCCGCGACACAGCCGACCGGGTGGAACGCGTCGAGCGGATCGGGGCCGAAGCCGTCGGCGGGCCGGCGCTCGGGCGCCGACGCGCCCTCCGGCATGCCCGGGGCGGTCACCGCCACTTCGTGCCCGTCGCGGATGGCGACCACGGCGAAGAGGCGCGGTTCGGACTCGTCCGTCTTCAGCAGCTCACGCATGATCGCGCGATAACGCTCCTCGAAGACGTTCAGGGGCAGGACGAGGCCCGGGAACAGCACCGCGTTCAGCGGGAAGAGAGGGAGGCGTGCGGTGGTCACAACGGTCAAGCGTAATGGCCGCCGGGCCCTCCCCGGTCGGTCCTGTTGCGCAAAGGCATCGTCGAGGCCACCTGGATCCGTACGGCGTCCCGTGTTTCGAGGAACCGGCCGAGCGGATCGTCGGTGAAACTCGTCCACGGGAAGGACGTGGCGTACGGCCCGATCAGCCGGAACTGTTCCAGCGCCGCGGCCCACCGCCCCCGCTCCACCAGCACGTACGCGAGCAGGTTGCGCACCTCGGCCGGCCAGGGGTCGCCCGCCTCGTACCGGTCGGAGACGGTGATCGCGAGATCGGCGGCGTCGTCGATACGGTCCCCGTGCACGGCGCCGGGCGTGCCGCTCAGCAGCCGGCTGAAGGCCGCGCGCACCGGAAGTGCCCGTACGAGCGAACCGGGCAGGGCGTCGCGCGCGGCGTCCTCGGCGAAGTCGAAGCACTCCTGGTGCGAGCCGTACCAGTGGGCCGAGAGGTACTGGAGGGCCGCGACATGGCAGCCGTAGTGGTGCGAGGAGCGGCGTACGGCCTGCGCCCACAGCGCCTCGAACGCGGTGTGCGGGGCGTGTGTGCCGCGCGCGTGGTCCAGCGCCACGCGCCAGGGGACCGGGTCGCGCGGGTCGCCGTCGGCGGCGGCGTCGATCAGCGGCCCCGTCTCACGCAGGAGTTCGGCGCGGGCGGGGGACTGCCAGGCCCGGCGGACGGCCAGTTCGGCCCGGACGAGCAGGGCGTCGGGGTCGTGCGGGGCGGCGTGCAGCCAGGCGGCGAGCCAGCCGTCCCGGCCGTGCGCGAACGCGGCCAGCCGCATGACGTAGCGGTCGCGGTCCTCCCACGCGGCGGCCTCGCGCGTCGCCGCGAGGACCTTCGCGGCCTGTTCGTACTCGCCGAGCGCGGCGGAGACCAGGGCGGGCGCGAGCCGGTCGTCAGGGGCGTCGAGCAGCACCTCGTCGTCCGGCGGCAGCGCGGCGGCGAGCAGCGGGGTGTACCGGACCATACGCGCGGTGCTGATCAGGGCGCGAAGCAATGACATGGTGCGGACCATTGAAAACCGCAGGTGGCGGGGGCGCCAGAGGGTTGCTGTGAAGCTTTGGTGGCGGGGGAAAGGTTGTCCTGGCGGAGGTCAAGGGAGAGTAAAGAAACGGCGGTGACCTCGTCCGGTGGTGCGCAACCGGTGCGACAGCCGGGGCGCAAGCGCCCCCTCGGGGCCCGGAGGCCCCAGGAGGCCCGAGAGGCCCAGGACGCCCGGGGCGCCCGGGGCGCCCAGGACGCCCAGGGCGCCCAGGGCGCGCCGGGGGGGGCCCCCGCCCGGCCCGGCGGGGCCCCCCCGCGGGCCCCCCCCCCCCCCCCCCCCGGCGCCCCCCCCGCCCCCGCGCGCGCCCG
>NZ_JBHZDA010000101.1:25748-26591 GCF_042755665.1 Streptomyces sp. NPDC059142 | reverse complement strand
GTGCGCACCCCGTGCGCACCCGCCGCGCGCCGCTACCGTACGAAGCCTCCCGCCTGGCTCGCCAGGTCGAGGAAGTACTGCGGGGCGACGCCCAGGACCACGGTGACCAGGACGCCCATGCCGATCGCCGTCATCGTGAGCGGTGACGGCACGGCGACCGTGGGGCCCTCCGGCTTCGGCTCGCTGAAGAACATCAGCACGATGACCCGGATGTAGAAGAACGCCGCGATGGCCGAGGCGATCACACCGACCACCACCAGCGCGCCCGCGCCGCTCTGGGCCGCCGCCTTGAAGACGGCGAACTTCCCGGAGAAGCCCGAGGTCAGCGGGATACCCGCGAAGGCCAGCAGAAAGACCGCGAAGACCGCGGCCACCAGGGGCGAACGCCTTCCGAGCCCCGCCCACTTGGAGAGGTGCGTGGCCTCGCCGCCCGCGTCGCGGACCAGGGTGACGACCGCGAACGCGCCGATCGTCACGAACGAGTACGCCGCCAGGTAGAAGAGGACGGAGGAGATCCCCTCGCCGGTCCCCGCGATCACCCCGGCCAGGATGAACCCGGCGTGCGCGATCGAGGAGTACGCCAGCAGCCGCTTGACGTCGGTCTGGGTGATGGCGACGATCGCCCCGCCCAGCATGGTGATGATGACGACGCCCCACATCACCGGCCGCCAGTCCCACTTCAGGCCCGGCAGCACCACGTACAGCAGGCGCAGCAGCGCGCCGAACGCGGCGCCCCTCCGGGCCCCCGCCCTGGAACCGGGGGCCGGGGTGGGGGCGCCCGGGGTGTCCTGCGGGGGCCAAAGAGGGGACGGGGACCCGCCGACCAGTTAGATCAGCCCCCAC
>NZ_JBHZDA010000101.1:0-25738 GCF_042755665.1 Streptomyces sp. NPDC059142 | reverse complement strand
AAAACCCCGGCCCCCATTCCCCACTACCGCCCCGCAACACCCCCTACCGGCGGGCGACGCGGGCGGCCCACGGGGGCCCCCTTGGCCCCCGCCGCCATGAAGCCGGTGACCGGGGTGGGCGCGCCCTGGTAGACGTCCGGGGTCCACATGTGGAACGGGACCGCGCCGACCTTGAAGAGCAGCCCCATCAGGACCATCGCGCCGCCGATGAGCAGCAGCGCGTCGTTGCCCATGGTGTCGGCGAGCGCCGGGTCGACGCTCTGGACCGTGCCCTCGACGACCTCGGCGATCCGGGCGTACGAGACGGAGCCCGCGTACCCGTAGAGCAGGGCGACGCCGAAGAGCAGGAAGGCCGAGGAGAAGGCGCCCAGCAGGAAGTACTTGACCGCGGCCTCCTGCGACAGCAGCCGCTTGCGGCGGGCCAGGGCGCAGAGCAGGTAGAGCGGAAGGGAGAAGACCTCCAGCGCGATGAAGAGCGTCAGCAGGTCGTTGGCGGCCGGGAAGACCAGCATGCCGGCGACCGCGAACATCAGCAGCGGGAACACCTCGGTGGTGGTGAACCCGGCCTTGACGGCGGCCTTCTCGCTCTCGCTCCCCGGTACGGACGCGGCCTGCGCGACGAAGGAGTCGACGCGGTTGCCGTGTGTCTCCGGGTCGAGCCTGCGCTCGGCGAAGGTGAACACGGCGACGACCGAGGCGAGCAGGATCGTGCCCTGGAGGAAGAGCGTCGGGCCGTCGATGGCGATGGCGCCCATCGCGGCGATGTGCTTCTTCGTGGTGCCGTACCCGCCCGCCGCGAGTCCGACCACCGCCGCGAAGGACGCGGCGAGGGCGACGACGGAGAGGAAGAGCTGCGCGTGGTAGCGCGCTTTGCGGGGGACGAACGCCTCGGCCAGGATGCCCAGGACCGCGGCGGCCACCACGATCAGCACGGGTGAGAGCTGCGCGTACTCGATCTTCGGGGCCGGGATCTTGGCGATTCCGTCGGCCGCCGCCGCTGTCCACAGGTTGTGGACGACATTCGCGCTCATGGAGCGGCCTCCACCTCGGGCTTGGGATCGGTCTTCTGTACGTCGGACATCGTGTGCTCCACCGCCGGGTTGACGATCTCGGTCAGCGGCTTCGGGTAGACGCCCAGGAAGAGAAGCAGCGCGATCAGCGGGGTGACGACCACCAGCTCCCGGATCCGCAGATCCGGCATAGTCCTGACCTCGGGCTTCACCGCGCCGGTCATCGTGCGCTGGTAGAGGACCAGGACGTAGAGCGCGGCGAGCACGATGCCGAAGGTGGCGATGATGCCGACCACCGGGTACCGGCTGAACGTGCCGACCAGGACGAGGAATTCACTGACGAACGGGGAGAGCCCCGGCAGCGAGAGGGTGGCGAGCCCGCCGATCAGGAACGTCCCGGCGAGGACCGGGGCGACCTTCTGCACCCCGCCGTAGTCCGCGATGAGCCGCGAGCCGCGCCGGGAGATCAGGAAGCCGGCCACCAGCATCAGCGCGGCCGTGGAGATCCCGTGGTTGACCATGTAGAGCGTGGCGCCCGACTGGCCCTGGCTGGTCATCGCGAAGATGCCCATGATGATGAAGCCGAAGTGCGAGATCGACGCGTAGGCGATCAGCCGCTTCATGTCGCGCTGGCCGACCGCGAGGAGCGCCCCGTAGATGATGCTGATCAGCGCCAGTACGAGGATCGCGGGCGTGGCCCACTTGGACGCCTCGGGGAAGAGCTGGAGGCAGAAGCGGAGCATCGCGAAGGTGCCGACCTTGTCGACGACCGCGGTGATCAGTACGGCGACGGGAGCGGTGGCCTCGCCCATGGCGTTGGGCAGCCAGGTGTGGAGCGGCCAGAGCGGGGCCTTCACCGCGAAGGCGAAGAAGAAGCCGAGGAAGAGCCAGCGTTCGGTGTCCGTCGCGATCGACAGGGTGCCGTTGGCCCGCGCCTCCGCGATCTCGGAGAGCGAGAAGCTGCCCGCGACCACGTAGAGGCCGATGACGGCGGCCAGCATGATCAGCCCGCCGACCAGGTTGTAGAGCAGGAACTTGACGGCCGCGTACGAGCGCTGGGTCGCCGCCGCCTCGTCCCCGTTCGCATGGGCACGGTCGCCGAAGCCGCCGATGAGGAAGTACATCGGGATGAGCATGGCTTCGAAGAGGATGTAGAAGAGGAAGACGTCGGTGGCCTCGAAGGAGAGGATCACCATCGCCTCGACCATCAGGATGAGCGCGAAGAAGCCCTGGGTCGGCCGCCAGCGGCGGTTCGCGGTCCCGGTCGCGGAGCGGCTGTCGGACCAGGTCTCCAGCGGGTCGGCGTCGTGCCAGCCCGCCAGGATCACGAACGGGACCAGCAGCGCGGTGAGCGCGAGGAGCGCCACCCCGATGCCGTCCACGCCCAGTTCGTACCGCACCCCGAAGTCCGCGATCCAGGCGTGGGACTCGGTGAGCTGGTAGCGGGCGCCGCCGGGTTCGAAGCGGACCAGCACCACGGCGGCCAGCGCGAGGGTGGCGAGCGAGAAGAACAGCGCCAGCCATTTGGCGGCCGTGCGCCGGGCCGCGGGGACGGCCGCCGTGGCGATCGCCCCGATCGCGGGCAGCGCCGCCGTCGCGGTCAGAAGGGGGAACGACATATCCGGTTACACCGCCCTCATCAGCAGGGTCGCGGCGATGAGCACTGCCGTACCTCCGAACATCGAGACCGCATAGGTGCGGGCATAGCCGTTCTGCAGCTTGCGCAGCCGTCCTGAGAGCCCGCCGAACGAGGCCGCGGTGCCGTTGACCACCCCGTCGACCAGGGTGTGGTCGACGTAGACCAGGGAGCGGGTGAGGTGTTCGCCGCCGCGGACCAGGACGACATGGTTGAAGTCGTCCTGGTACAGGTCGCGGCGGGCGGCGCGGGTCGCGAACGAGCCGCGCGGGGCGATAACCGGGACGGGCCGGCGGCCGTACCGGAGCCAGGCCGCGGCGACCCCGAGGACCAGGACGACCATGGTGGCGCCGGTGACGGCGCCCGCGCTGATCGGCGCGTGTCCGTGGTCGTGTCCGGTGACCGGCTCCAGCCAGTGCAGGAAGCGGTCGCCGATGGAGAAGAACCCGCCGGCGAAGACGGAGCCGAAGGCCAGGACGACCATGGGGATGGTCATGGACTTCGGGGACTCGTGCGGGTGCGGTGGGTTGCCCTTCTCGTCGGGCTGCCAGCGCTTCTCGCCGAAGAAGGTCATCAGCATCACGCGGGTCATGTAGAACGCGGTGATCGCGGCGCCCAGCAGGGTGACGGCGCCGAGGATCCAGCCCTCCGTGCCGCCCTTGGCGAAGGCCGCCTCGATGATCTTGTCCTTGGAGAAGAAGCCGGAGAGACCGGGGAAGCCGATGATCGCCAGGTAGCCGAGGCCGAAGGTGACGAAGGTGACGGGCATGTACCTGCGCAGGCCGCCGTACTTCCTCATGTCGACCTCGTCGTTCATGCCGTGCATGACCGAACCGGCGCCGAGGAAGAGTCCCGCCTTGAAGAAGCCGTGCGTCACCAGGTGCATGATCGCGAAGACGTAGCCGATCGGGCCGAGGCCCGCCGCCAGGATCATGTAGCCGATCTGCGACATCGTCGACCCCGCGAGGGCCTTCTTGATGTCGTCCTTCGCACAACCGACGATCGCACCGAAGAGCAGCGTCACCGCGCCGACCACCACGACCGCCAACTGGGCGTCCGGGGCCAGGTTGAAGATCGCGGAGGAACGGGTGATCAGGTAGACGCCCGCGGTGACCATCGTCGCCGCGTGGATCAGGGCCGAGACCGGGGTCGGGCCCTCCATCGCGTCGCCCAGCCAGGACTGGAGCGGCACCTGGGCCGACTTGCCGCACGCGGCCAGCAGCAGCATGAGGCCGATCGCGGTCAGCTTGCCCTCGGTCGCGTCACCGGTGGCCGCGAAGACCGGGCCGAAGGCGAACGTCCCGAACGTCGTGAACATCAGCATGATCGCGATCGACAGACCCATGTCACCGACACGGTTGACGAGGAACGCCTTCTTCGCCGCCGTCGCCGCGCTCGGCTTGTGCTGCCAGAACCCGATGAGCAGGTACGAGGCGAGGCCCACGCCCTCCCAGCCGACGTACAGCAGCAGGTAGTTGTCGGCGAGGACCAGCAGCAGCATCGCCGCCAGGAACAGGTTCAGATAGCCGAAGAAGCGGCGGCGCCGCTCGTCGTGCTCCATGTACCCGATCGAGTAGATGTGGATCAGGGTGCCCACACCGGTGATCAGCAGGACGAAGGTCATCGACAACTGGTCGAGCTGGAAGGCGACGTCCGCCTGGAAGCCCTCGACGGGGATCCAGGTGAACAGGTGCTGGTGCAGGGCGCGGTCCTCACCGCTCCTGCCGAGCATGTCGACGAAGAGCACCACGCCGATCACGAAGGACGCGGCGGCCAGCAGTGTGCCGAGCCAGTGGCCCGCGCGGTCGAGCCGGCGACCGCCGCACAGCAGCACCGCCGCTCCGAGCAGAGGCGCCGCGACGAGCAGCGCAATCAAGTTCTCCACGATTCAGCGACCCCTCAGAGCTTCATCAGGCTGGCGTCGTCGACCGAGGCCGAGTGGCGGGAACGGAACAGCGAGACGATGATCGCGAGCCCGACGACGACCTCCGCCGCGGCGACGACCATCGTGAAGAACGCGATGATCTGGCCGTCGAGATTGCCGTGCATCCGGGCGAAGGCGACGAACGCCAGGTTGCAGGCGTTCAGCATCAGCTCGACGCACATGAAGACCACGATCGCGTTCCGCCGGATCAGCACACCGGCGGCGCCGATGGTGAACAACAGGGAGGCGAGGTAGAGGTAGTTGACCGGATTCACCGCTTGGCCTCCTTGTCGGCGCGGTCGGGATCCGTACGGCCCGTCCCCGGGCCCCCGGGATCCGCGGGATCGAGGCCGCGCCGGCCCAGCCGCTCCGACGACCGCTGTTCCAGCGCCTTCAGGTCCGCGAGGGCCTCGTCCGACACATCACGGATCTGGCCCCGGTCCTTCAGCGTCCTGCTGACCGTCAGATCGGAGGTGGTGCCGTCCGGCAGCAGGCCCGCGATGTCCACCGCGTTGTGCCGGGCGTAGACACCGGGGGCGGGCAGCGGCGGCAACTGGCCGCTCCGTACGCGCGCCTCGGCCAGCTCCCGCTGGGTCCTGGCCCGCTCCGTACGCTCCCGGTGCGTGAGCACCATCGCGCCGACCGCCGCGGTGATCAGCAGCGCGCCGGTGATCTCGAAGGCGAAGACGTACTTCGTGAAGATCAGGGCGGCCAGGCCCTCCACGTTGCCGCCCGCGTTGGCCTGGGCGAGCCCCGTGAAGGAGGTCAGCGAGGCGTTGCCGATCCCCGCGATGAGCAGCACGCCGAAGCCGAGCCCGCAGGCGGCGGCCCACCAGCGCTGGCCCTTCAGCGTCTCCTTCAGGGAGTCGGCCGCGGTGACCCCGACCAGCATGACCACGAAGAGGAACAGCATCATGATCGCGCCGGTGTAGACGACGATCTGGACGACGCCCAGGAAGTAGGCGCCGTTGGCGAGGTAGAAGACCGCCAGGATGATCATGGTCGCGGCGAGGCAGAGCGCGCTGTGCACGGCCTTGCGCATCAGGATCGTGCAGAGCGCGCCGACCACGGCGACCGTGCCGAGGATCCAGAACTGGACGGCCTCCCCGGTCGAGGTGAGCGATCCGGCCGCGAGCGACGGGGTCAGCGGGGCGGCCAGGGAGCTTGCCAGGAGGCTCATGCGTCGACCCCCTCGTCCTGCGGCTTCTCGCCCTTGCTGACGGCCGTCTGCCGGACCGTGCCGGGCGCCGCTTCCGTGACCAGGCCCCGGTAGTAGTCCTGCTCGTCCGTGCCGGGGAAGATCGAGTGCGGCGACTCGACCATGCCCTCCTCCAGGCCCGCGAGAAGCTGCTCCTTCGTATAGATGAGGCTCTCGCGGGAGCTGTCGGCCAGCTCGAACTCGTTCGTCATCGTGAGCGCCCGGGTCGGGCAGGCTTCGATGCACAGTCCGCAGAAGATGCAGCGGGCGTAGTTGATCTGGTAGACGCGGCCGTAGCGCTCCCCCGGGGAGTAGCGCTCCTCCTCCGTGTTGTCCGCGCCCTCCACGTAGATGGCGTCCGCCGGGCAGGCCCACGCGCACAGCTCGCAGCCGATGCACTTCTCCAGGCCGTCCGGGTGGCGGTTGAGCTGATGCCGGCCGTGGAAGCGCGGCGCGGTGACCTTCGGCGTCTCCGGATACTGCTCCGTCAGCCGCTTCTTGAACATGGCCTTGAAGGTCAGACCGAAGCCGGCCACCGGATTCCGCGGCGGACGCGGGATGTCGCCCTGCGGAACGTCCGTCTGCGGATCGCTCCGCTGCGGGAGGTTCTCCTGCGAAGAGTCAGACACTGCCGGCCTCCTTTCCGTCACTCTCGGTACCGTCACTCACAGTATTGACCCCGCCACTGACAATCAGCTCCCGCTCCTGTCGTGGCCGCCTGCGCGGCACCGGCGGCAGGGTCTGTCCGGGCAGCGGCGGTACGGGGAAACCGCCCGCCATCGGGTCGAAGGCCGGTGGCTCCGGTTCGTGCTCCGCCGCGGCCCTGTCCTTCCGGTCGCGGAACACGTCCGCGACGAACGAGAGCAGCAGGAGCGTGATGATCGCCCCGGCCACGTACAGCAGGATCGTCTGGAAGGAGTAGTTCTCGTTGCGCAGCGCCCGTACGGTCGCGACGAGCATCAGCCAGACCAGCGAGACCGGGATCAGGACCTTCCAGCCGAGCTTCATGAGCTGGTCGTAGCGCACGCGGGGCAGCGTGCCGCGCAGCCAGATGAAGAAGAAGAGCAGCAGTTGCACCTTGACGACGAACCAGAGCATCGGCCACCAGCCGTGGTTCGCGCCCTCCCAGAACGTGGAGACCGGCCACGGGGCGCGCCAGCCGCCGAGGAAGAGCGTCGTCGCGACGGCCGAGACGGTCACCATGTTGACGTACTCGGCGAGCATGAACATCGCGAACTTGATGGACGAGTACTCGGTGTTGAAGCCGCCGACCAGGTCGCCCTCGGACTCCGGCATGTCGAACGGGTTGCGGTTGGTCTCCGCCACCATCGTGATGATGTAGATGATGAAGGAGACCGGCAGCAGCAGTACGTACCAGCGGTCCGCCTGCGCCTCGACGATCGCCGAGGTCGACATCGAACCGGAGTAGAGGAAGACCGAGGCGAACGCGGCGCCCATGGCGATCTCGTACGAGATCATCTGCGCGCACGAGCGCAACCCGCCGAGCAGCGGGTACGTCGACCCCGAGGACCAGCCCGCCAGGACGATGCCGTAGATGCCGACCGAGGCGACCGCGAGGATGTAGAGCATCGCGATGGGCAGGTCGGTGAGTTGCATGGTGGTGCGCTGGCCGAAGATCGAGATCTCGTTGCCCGCGGGCCCGAAGGGGATCACCGCGATCGCCATGAAGGCGGGGATGGCCGCGATGATCGGCGCGAGGACGTAGACGGCCTTGTCGGCGCGCTTGACGATGATGTCTTCCTTGAACATCAGCTTCACGCCGTCGGCGAGCGACTGGAGCATGCCCCAGGGGCCGTGCCGGTTGGGGCCGATGCGCAACTGCATCCAGGCGACGACCTTGCGCTCCCACACGATGGAGAAGAGCACGGTCACCATCAGGAACGCGAAGCAGAACACGGCCTTGACGACCACGAGCCACCAGGGGTCGCGGCCGAACATCGACAGGTCCTCGGCGGCGAGAACGCTGCCGGGGGCCGCCGCGATGTGGGCGAGGGCGGTCATGCGCGCACCTCCGGTGCTGCGTCGGCGGGACCGGAAGGCGAAGGACCGGACGACGAAGGACCGGTGGACGAAGGACCGGACGACGAGGGACCGGACGACGAAGGACCGGGCCGTGCGGTGGAGTCCCCCGCGCCGCCCGCCGGTTCCGCCGGGCCGATCCGTACGAGCGTCCCCGGCTGCGAGCCGGTGTCCGCGAGGACGCCGCCCCCCGTGGAGTTCAGCGGCAGCCACACCACCCGGTCGGGCATCGCGGTGACCGTCAGCGGCAGCGTGACCGTGCCCGCGGGGCCGGTGACGGTCAGGTCGTCGCCGTCCTTGACGCCCGTCTCGGCGGCCGTCGCGGCGGAGAGCCGGGCCACCGCCGCATGGCGCGTACCCGCCAGCGCCTCGTCGCCCTGCTGGAGAAGACCCTGGTCCAGCAGCATCCGGTGGCCCGCGAGGACCGCCTCGCCGCCGCCGGCCCGGGGCACCGGACGGGCCGATTCCGTCGGTTCGGTGGCGCGGGGGCCGTCCCAGCCGCCGAGCCGGTCGAGTTCGGCGCGTACGGCGGTCAGGTCCGGCAGCGCGAAGTGGATGTCGAGGGTGTCCGCGAGCATGTGCAGCACCCGCGCGTCGCTCGGCGCGAGCCGCCGTGTCATCTGCTCCGGCTTCAGGGCCGCCTCGAACAGCCGCGTCCTGCCCTCCCAGTTGAGGAAGGAGCCGGGCTTCTCGGCGACCGCCGCGACCGGGAAGACCACATCGGCCCGCTCGGTGACCTCGCTGGGCCGCAGCTCCAGCGAGACCAGGAAGCCGACCTCGTCCAGCGCGGTCCGCGCCGCCGCCGGATCGGGCAGATCCGCGATCTCCACGCCCGCGACCAGCAGCGCGCTCAGCTCGCCGTTGGCCGCGGCCCGGACGATCTGGCCGGTGTCCCGGCCGTAGCGGTGCGGCAGTTCGCGTACGCCCCACACCGCCGCGGTCTCCTCACGGGCCCGCGGATCCGTGGCCGGCCGCCCGCCGGGCAGCAGCGAGGGGAGCGCGCCCGCCTCCACCGCGCCGCGCTCGCCGGCCCGGCGCGGGATCCACACCAGCCGGGCGCCGGTCGCGGTGGCGGCGCGCGCCGCCGCGGTGAGCCCGCCGGGTACGGCCGCCAGCCGCTCCCCGACCACGATCACGGCGCCGGGTTCGCGCAGCGCCCGCGCGGCGGCCGTACCGTCCGCGTCGAGCCCGGTCTCCGAGGCCAGCGCGTCCAGCCACTCCGTCTCGGTGCCCGGCGCGGCGGGCAGCAGCGTGCCGCCCGCCTTCTCCAGGCCCCGGGTGACGTGCGTGGCCAGGGAGAACGTGCGCTGGCCGTGCTTGCGGTGCGCCTTGCGCAGCCGCAGGAAGACGCCGGGCGCCTCCTCCTCGGACTCGAACCCCGCGAGCAGCACCGCCGGGGCGGCCTCCAGCGTGGTGTACGTGATCCCCGTACCGTCGAGGTCGTGGCCACGGCCCGCGACGTACGCCGCGAGGAAGTCGGCCTCCTCACCGCTGTGCGCGCGGGCGCGGAAGTCGATGTCGTTCGTGTCGAGGGCGACGCGCGCGAACTTGGCGTAGGCGTACGCGTCCTCGACGGTGAGCCGGCCGCCGGTCAGCACGCCGGTCCTGCCGCGCGCCGCGCCCAGACCGCGCGCCGCGGCCTCCAGCGCCTCCGGCCAGCTCGCCGGTGCGAGGACTCCGTCCGCGTTCCGTACCAGCGGGGTGGTGAGCCGGTCGGGCTTCTGGGCGTACCGGAAGCCGAAGCGGCCCTTGTCGCAGAGCCACTCCTCGTTGACCTCGGGCGCGTTGGCCGCCATCCGCCGCATGACCTTGCCGCGCCGGTGGTCGGTACGGGTCGCGCAGCCGCCCGCGCAGTGCTCGCACACGCTCGGCGAGGAGACCAGGTCGAAGGGGCGGGAGCGGAAGCGGTACGCGGCCGAGGTGAGCGCGCCGACCGGGCAGATCTGGATGGTGTTCCCGGAGAAGTACGACTCGAAGGGGTCGCCCTCGCCGGTGCCGACCTGCTGGAGGGCGCCGCGCTCGATCAGTTCGATCATCGGGTCGCCGGCGATCTGGTTCGAGAACCGGGTGCAGCGGGCGCAGAGCACGCACCGCTCCCGGTCGAGCAGCACCTGGGTGGAGATCGGCACGGGCTTCTGGAACGTACGCTTCTTGCCCTCGAAGCGGGTGTCGGGGTCGCCGACCTGCATGGCCTGGTTCTGGAGCGGGCACTCGCCGCCCTTGTCGCAGACCGGGCAGTCCAGCGGGTGGTTGATGAGCAGCAGCTCCATCACCCCGCGCTGGGCCTTCTCGGCGACCGGTGACGTCAACTGCGACTTGACGACCATGCCGTCGGTGCAGGTGATCGTGCACGATGCCATCGGTTTGCGCTGGCCCTCGACCTCGACGATGCACTGGCGGCAGGCGCCGGCCGGGTCGAGGAGCGGATGGTCGCAGAAGCGCGGGATCTCGATGCCGAGCTGTTCGGCGGCGCGGATCACCAGCGTCCCCTTGGGGACGGAGATCCCGATGCCGTCGATCGTCAGCGAGACGAGGTCTTCGGGCGGAACCGCGGCTTCACCGCCCCCGGAGGGAGCATTCGTCGTCACCGTCATGCGTTCACCTCCAGGTGCGGGTTCTGGTCTGCCCACACGGTGGACTTCGCGGGGTCGAAGGGGCAGCCCTTGCCGGTGATGTGCTGCTCGTACTCCGCGCGGAAGTACTTGAGCGAGGAGAAGATCGGGGAGGCGGCGCCGTCGCCGAGCGCGCAGAAGGACTTGCCGTTGATGTTGTCGGCGATGTCGTTCAGCTTGTCGAGGTCGGACAGCTCGCCCTTGCCCTCCTCGATGTCGCGGAGCAACTGGACGAGCCAGTACGTCCCTTCGCGGCACGGGGTGCACTTGCCGCAGGACTCGTGGGCGTAGAACTCGGTCCAGCGGGTGACGGCCCGTACGACACAGGTCGTCTCGTCGAAGCACTGGAGCGCCTTGGTGCCGAGCATGGAGCCTGCGGCGCCGACGCCTTCGTAGTCGAGCGGGACGTCGAGGTGCTCGTCGGTGAACATCGGGGTCGAGGAGCCGCCCGGTGTCCAGAACTTGAGGCGGTGCCCGGCCCGGATGCCGCCGCTCATGTCGAGGAGCTGGCGCAGGGTGATGCCGAGCGGGGCCTCGTACTGGCCGGGGTTGGTGACGTGCCCGCTGAGCGAGTAGAGCGTGAAGCCGGGCGACTTGTCGCTGCCCATGGACTTGAACCAGTCCTTGCCCCGGTTGAGGATCGCGGGAACCGACGCGATGGACTCGACGTTGTTCACCACAGTGGGGCAGGCGTACAGGCCCGCCACCGCCGGGAAGGGAGGACGCAGCCGGGGCTGTCCGCGACGCCCCTCCAGGGAGTCGAGCAGCGCGGTCTCCTCCCCGCAGATGTACGCGCCCGCGCCCGCGTGCACGACGACGTCGAGATCGAGTCCGCTGCCCAGGATGTTCGTGCCGAGGTACCCCGCCGCGTACGCCTCGCGCACCGCCTCGTGGAGCCGGCGCAGTACGGGGACGACCTCGCCGCGCAGATAGATGAACGCCTGCTGCGAGCGGATCGCGTAACAGGCGATCACGATGCCCTCGATGAGGGAGTGCGGGTTGGCGAAGAGAAGAGGGATGTCCTTGCAGGTGCCGGGTTCCGACTCGTCCGCGTTGACGACCAGATAGTGCGGCTTGCCGTCGCCCTGCGGGATGAACTGCCACTTCATCCCGGTGGGGAAGCCGGCGCCGCCGCGCCCGCGCAGACCCGAGTCCTTGACGTAGGCGATCAGGTCGTCGGGCGACATGGCCAGCGCCTTGCGCAGCCCCTCGTACCCCTCGTGCCGCTCGTAGGTGGCCAGCGTCCATGACTCGGGCTGGTCCCAGAAGGCGGACAGGACGGGTGCGAGGAGCTTCTCCGGGCTGGTCCCGTTCTCGTTGAGCTCGGTGGCCATGGTCATCACTCCCCCTCCTCGGCTGCGGGTCCTGCCGGGTGCTCCGGGTCGGAGGCCGAGGTCGGCTGCGGCGATGTCTCCGGCATCCCGGAGGGACTCGTTGTGGGGTGGTGGTCCTGGTCCTCCCCGGTGTGGGGGTCGGCGCCGTCCCGGGGGCGTACCACCCGCTGCGGCGCCTCGCCCTGGGCGAGCCGCAGCCCGACCAGCGAGGCGGGGCCCGCGCCGCCGGTGGCCTCGACGGCGCCGGGGCGCTCGTCGGGGAAGCCGGCCAGGATGCGCGCGGTCTCCTTGTACGTGCACAGCGGCGCGCCCCGGGTGGGGGCGACGGTGCGTCCGTCGCGCAGGTCGTCGACGAGGCGCAGGGCGGTGTCCGGCGTCTGGTTGTCGAAGAACTCCCAGTTGACCATCACCACGGGCGCGAAGTCGCAGGCCGCGTTGCACTCGATGTGTTCGAGGGTGATCTTGCCGTCGGGGGTCGTCCCGTGGTTGTCGACGCCGAGGTGCGCCTTCAGCGAGTCGAAGATCGCGTCGCCGCCCATCACCGCGCAGAGCGTGTTGGTGCAGACGCCGACCTGGTACTCGCCGCCGGGTCCGCGCCGGTACATGGAGTAGAAGGTGGCGACGGCGGTGACCTCGGCGGTGGTCAGGCCGAGCTGTTCGGCGCAGAAGGCCATCCCCGTACGGGAGACGAAGCCCTCCTCCGACTGCGTGAGGTGGAGCAGCGGCAGCAGCGCGGAACGGGAGTCCGGGTAGCGGCCGATGATCTCCTTGGCGTCCCCTTCGAGCCGGGCGCGTACCTCGTCCGGGTAGGCGGGGGCGGGGAGCTGCGGCATCCCGAGGCTGACCTCGGCTTTGGGCGGTGTGGCGGTCACCGGTCGACGCCTCCCATCACGGGGTCGATGGACGCGACGGCGACGATGACGTCGGCGACCTGGCCGCCCTCGCACATCGCCGCCATGGACTGGAGATTGGTGAAGGACGGATCGCGGAAGTGCACGCGGTACGGGCGGGTGCCCCCGTCGGAGACGACATGCGCGCCGAGTTCGCCCTTGGGCGACTCCACGGCGGCGTACGCCTGACCGGCCGGGACCCGGAAGCCCTCCGTCACCAGCTTGAAGTGGTGGATCAGAGCCTCCATGGACGTGCCCATGATGTTCTTGATGTGGTCGAGGGAGTTGCCGAGCCCGTCCGGGCCGAGCGCGAGCTGCGCGGGCCAGGCGATCTTCTTGTCGGCGACCATCACCGGGCCCGGCTCCAGCCGGTCCAGGCACTGGTCGACGATCCGCAGCGACTGGCGCATCTCCTCCAGGCGGATGAGGAAGCGGCCGTACGCGTCACAGGTGTCGGCGGTCGGTACGTCGAACTCGAACGTCTCGTAACCGCAGTACGGGTCGCTCCTGCGCAGGTCGTGCGGGAGCCCGGCGGAGCGCAGGATCGGTCCGGTGGCGCCCAGCGCCATGCAGCCGGTCAGGTCGAGGTAGCCGACGTCCTCCATACGGGCCTTGAAGATCGGGTTGCCGGTGGCGAGCTTGTCGTACTCCGGCAGGTTCTTGCGCAGCTTCTTCAGCAGCTCGCGCAGGGTGTCGACGGCGCCCGCGGGGAGGTCCTGGGCGAGCCCGCCGGGGCGGATGAACGCGTGGTTCATCCGCAGCCCCGTGATCATCTCGTAGGCATCGAGAATCAGTTCACGATCGCGGAATCCGTAGATCATGATCGTGGTCGCGCCCAGCTCCATCCCGCCGGTGGCGAGACAGACGAGGTGCGACGAGAGCCGGTTCAGCTCCATCAGCAGGACCCGGATGAGCGTGGCGCGGTCCGGGATGTCGTCCTCGATGCCGAGCAGCTTCTCGACGCCCAGGCAGTACGCCGTCTCGTTGAAGAACGACGTCAGGTAGTCCATGCGCGTGACGAAGGTGGTGCCCTGCGTCCAGTTGCGGAATTCGAGGTTCTTCTCGATGCCGGTGTGCAGGTAGCCGATGCCGCAGCGGGCCTCGGTGACGGTCTCGCCCTCGATCTCCAGGATCAGCCGCAGCACCCCGTGGGTGGACGGGTGCTGGGGACCCATGTTGACGACGATCCGCTCGTCGTCGGCCTTGGCGGCGGACTGGACGACCTCGTCCCAGTCGCCACCGGTGACCGTGTAGACGGTGCCCTCGGTGGTCTCCCGGCCGGAGCCGAGCGCGTCGAAGGCGTCCGGGGCGGAGTCCTGCGAGGCGGAGGCGTGTGAAGTGGTCATCAGGAGTACGACCTCCGCTGGTCCGGAGCCGGGATCTGGGCGCCCTTGTACTCGACGGGGATGCCGCCGAGCGGGTAGTCCTTGCGCTGCGGGAAGCCCTGCCAGTCGTCCGGCATCATGATCCGGGTCAGGGCGGGGTGGCCGTCGAAGATCAGGCCGAAGAAGTCGTACGTCTCGCGCTCGTGCCAGTCGTTGGTCGGATAGACCGCGACCAGGGACGGTACGTGCGGATCGGCGTCCGGGGCGGAGACCTCCAGGCGGATCAGCCGGCCGTGGGTGAGCGAGCGCAGGTGGTAGACGGCGTGCAGCTCGCGGCCCTTGTCGGTGGGGTAGTGGACGCCGGACACCCCCGTGCACAGCTCGAAGCGCAGGGCCGGGTCGTCACGCAGGGTGCGGGCCACCTGGACGAGGTGTTCGCGCTCGACGTGGAAGGTCAGCTCGTCGCGGTCGACGACCGTCCTGCCGATGGCGTTGCCGGGGGCCAGCCCCTGCTCCTCCAGCGCGCCCTCCAGCTCGTCGGCGATCTCGTCGAAGACGCCGCCGGGGCCGCCGTACGGCCGGGAGGAGGCGCCCGGCAGCGTCACGGTCCGTACGAGACCGCCGTAGCCGGAGGTGTCCCCGCCGTTGTTGGCGCCGAACATGCCCTTCTGCACGCGGATGGGCTCGTCGGCCCGGTCCCGCGCGGAGGGGACGTTCTGCTCCGGGGGAGGTGTGCCGTCCCCGTTCCGCGGGCCGTCGTCGCCGGGCCGGCGGGCGCCGTCCCCGGATCGCTGCTCGTCGCTCACCGCAGCAGCCCCTTCATCTCGATCAACGGGAGTGCCTTGAGGGCCGCCTCCTCCGCCTCACGGGCGGCTTCCTCCGCGTTGACCCCGAGCTTGGAGCTCTGGATCTTCTGGTGGAGCTTGAGGATGGCGTCCATCAGCATCTCGGGACGTGGTGGGCAGCCGGGCAGGTAGATGTCGACAGGGACGACATGGTCGACGCCCTGCACGATCGCGTAGTTGTTGAACATCCCGCCCGACGAGGCACAGACCCCCATGGAGATCACCCACTTGGGGTTGGGCATCTGGTCGTAGACCTGCCTCAGGACGGGCGCCATCTTCTGGCTCACCCGCCCCGCCACGATCATCAGATCGGCCTGGCGCGGTGAGCCGCGGAAGACCTCCATGCCGAACCGCGCCAGGTCGTACCGCCCGGCGCCGGTCGTCATCATCTCGATGGCGCAGCAGGCGAGACCGAACGTCGCGGGGAAGACGGATGACTTCCGCACCCAGCCCGATGCCTGTTCGACGGTGGTCAGCAGGAAACCGCTCGGCAGCTTCTCTTCGAGTCCCATTGGTGGCCCCTCAGCCCCTTTAGTCCCATTCCAGGCCGCCGCGCCGCCACACATACGCGTAGGCGACGAAGACGGTGAGCACGAAGAGCAGCATCTCCACGAGCCCGAAAATCCCCAGGGAGTCGAAGGTGACCGCCCAGGGGTAAAGGAAGACGACCTCAATATCGAAAATGATGAAGAGCATCGCCGTCAGGTAGTACTTGATCGGGAATCGGCCGCCCCCGGCCGGCGTGGGAGTGGGCTCGATGCCGCACTCGTACGCCTCGACTTTCGCCCGGTTGTAGCGCCTTGGGCCGATAAGCGTGGCCATGACCACGGAGAAGATCGCAAACCCGGCCCCCAGGGCGCCGAGCACGAGGATCGGTGCGTAGGCATTCACGCCCCTCAGCTCCTTCCAGTCGTCCTTGACCGTTGGATCGCACCGGGCGGACCGCCTCGCCGCCTCGTCGCGGATCGCCGAAGATCGCGTACATGTGAGGCAGTTCACAAGCCCGGCTGCCCCGCATCCTATGCCCGGTGGCCTGTGATCTGCGACACGGGGTACAGCGGGGACTTTGTGATCTCCACCACCTGACGAAGGATCATGAAGCCGGATGAGGGGTGATCTTCATACGCGAAGCGGCCACGTGATCACCAGACGTGACATTCGAGTCCGTCGGTGCTGATCAGAGGGGGGTTGCCCTATCAAGAGATGCACCGTACAAGCAAATTGGCGATGAGACACTTTCGAGTGATACGGGCGCCGCGCGTCACCCGGGCGAGCGAGGGAGGGGCTCCGGGTGGACCGATAGGGATATGTGCGCGCATTCACGAGCAACCCGGCGCGAGGCCGGTACGGACGCGGCGCGGGCGCGGAACCTCCGCTCGCGCGAGCGCGCGCGCGGAGGAACGGCCTCATGGGAGCGCCGGAGGGACCCCATCCGGAAGCGTCCTACACCTCATGTGACCGGACCGACAGCCGAACGGTGACCGACCTGTTACCTGCGAGTCCGAAAAGTGACCTGCGTCACTTCACTCAACCCCCCAAAGAAGGGGGCTTGGCCATGAGTGCGGAGCGATGGTAGGCGACAGGCAATTCGGACCTTTATCGAAAAGCCCATGATCACGGCCATGATCGCTCATGCCCGGTTTGCCCGTTACGGCGTCAATAAAGGCTCGCGGAAAGCGGATTCACAGATTCCGGACACAACTGTGGCGCACCCCACGTTTCTTGACGCGAACCCGGGCTGACCTGATAGCCGTTGGTCTCATGTCCCACACCGCTCAGATACCCAGCCACCGGAAACCCCGCCGGAGCACCCCGCGTGTCACCCTTCGCGCCGGAGTCGCCGGTGGCGTCCTCAGCACGATCGCGGTCGCAGGTGCCGCCGCGCCGGCGAACGCCGAGCCGGTGACCGAGACCATCGAAATGCCCACCCTCACCTCCGGCCTCGCCGGTGACTTCGCCCGGTCCGCCGAGGCGACCCAGCGCGTGGCCAACACCCTCGACCTCCAGGCCCAGCAGGACATCGCCGCCGCGAAGGCGGCCAAGACCGCCAAGACGGCGAAGGCGGAGGCCGAACGCAAGGCCGAGGCCAAGCGGAAGGCCGAAGAGGCCAGAGTGAAGGCCGCCAAGGCCGCCGAGGCCGCGGAGCGCGCCTCCCGTACCGCCGAGCGCACGGCGCTCGCCTCCACCTCGGACTCCGGCTCCAGCACGAGTTCGTCGTCCTCGTCGTCCTCCTCCTCGAACACGGTCTCCAAGACCGTCTCGCAGGCGACCGGCTCGGCCGCGTCCGTGGTCGCCTTCGCGCAGGCGCAGGTGGGCGACGCGTACATCATGGGCTCCACCGGCCCGAACGCGTGGGACTGCTCCGGCCTCGTCCAGGCCGCGTTCAGCCAGATCGGCGTCGACCTCCCCCGCGTCTCGCAGGACCAGTCGGTCGCCGGCACGCAGGTCTCCCTGGACAACCTCCAGCCGGGCGACATCCTCTACTGGGGCGGCGCGGGCAGCGCCTACCACACGGCGATCTACATCGGCGGCGGCGAGTTCGTCGGCGCGCAGAACCCGAGCAAGGGCGTCGTGCAGGCGTCCCTGGACTACGACCCGCCGAGCGGCGCGGTCCGCGTCCTCTGAGTCCGCTCAGTACAGCTCACGCTTCACGGCGAAGACCCGCACCCCGCCCCTGGGGATGCGGGCTTCCGCCGTTGGGGCGCCGTTGGGGCGCCGTCGGGGCGGAATCGGGGTGCCCCGGAGTGCGGGCGCGGCAGGGGTCCCGGCCGGGATCCTCAAGATCTGATCAACCTCGCACTTAACCCGATCGAGTGATGGCAAGCTAACTCCTCCTGGGTAGAAGAGACTTACGCAATTCCGCACCACACGCCAGATGATCCCCACACGTTCTGGCCAGGAGGAAGCTCCCCCCATGACCATAAAAGGCATCGACGTCTCGTCGTACCAGAGTTCGAACTACTCCACCGCCGGCTTCGACTTCGTCTTCGTCAAGGCCACCGAAGGCACCTCGTACATCAACCCGAGGATGGTCGCCCAAGCCGCCCACGGCCGGGCCGCCGGGCTCGTGGTCGGGTTCTACCACTTCCTGCGGGCCGGCGACATGAAGGCCCAGGCCAGGTACTTCGTCGAGAAGTGCTCCAGCATCGCCTACGACCCCCTCTTCGCGGACTGGGAGGACAGCGACGTCTCCAACGCGCAGAAGGACTCCTTCCTCGCCGAGGTGAAGCGGCTGCGCGGCGAGACCCATCGCGTCGGGCTGTACTGCAACCGGGACTACTGGCTGAACCGCGACACCACCAGCAACGCGGGCGACGCCCTGTGGATCGCGGACTACGTGACCGCCGGGAAGCCCCGGATCCAGGCCGCGTGGAAGTTCCACCAGTACACCGACAGCCCCCTCGACACGAACCTCGGCCAGTTCGCCGACCGGGCCGCGCTGAAGAAATGGGCCAGAAAGGGCTGACTCCCCTCCCACCGGCTCCGGGCCCCCGCCCCGGTACCGGTCCCCCCCTCGCCCGGCGAGCAGGCCGCCGCCTAGCGCGCCTCGCGCAGCCGCAGCGCGACGCGTTCGCGCGCCGCCGCAGCGCGCGGATCGTCATGGCCGGCGAGAAGTCCGAGCGCACGCGACCAGTGCCGCCCGCCGCCCTCCGCACCGGTGCCCGCCCCCTCCACATGCCGCAGCGCCGCGCCGAGGGCTTCCAGCGCCATCGCCTCGTTCCACGTGTCGCCCAGCTCACGGTGGACCGCGACGGCCGCACGGTGGAAGCCGACCGCCTCGTCCGGACGGTCGAGCAGAACATAGGTCTCCCCCGCCCCCTGCCAGGCCAGCGCCTCACGGCTCCGGTCGCCCAGCCGCCCGTGCAGCATCGCCGAGCGCTGATAGGCCGTGAGCGCGTCCCCGTACCGCGACAGTGCCCGTTGCGCGTCGCCGAGAGCGATCAGCCACCAGCCTTCCGCGACATGGCTGCGCAGATCCAGGGCGATCCGTACGGCCTCCTCGGCGGCCCGCAGGGCGTCCTGGAACTCGCCGCGATCCAGGTGGATCGCGCTCCGGATCCGGAGCGCGTTGCCGATGGCGCGGACGTTCCCTCGCCGGCGGTGGAAGGACAGGGCACGCTGAAGGCGGTCGGTGGCCTCCGGAAGGCGCCCCGCCTGATGAAGGGCCTGCGCGAGATTGGTGTCGGAGACCGCTTGCCAGTGTGTCTCCTCCAGCTCGCCGAAGAGCGCGGACGCCTGCTCCAGCCGCGTCTCCGCTCCGGCGAGGTCTCTGCTCCGCAGATGCACCAGGCCCAGGGCGTTGAGCGAGGTGGCCTCGCCGTATCTGTCGTTCTCCTCCCGCCGGATCTCCAGGGCGGACCGATGACAGGAGAGACTGTCGGCCAGTCGATTGATGTCGGTGCAGCCGAACCCCAGGTCCTCCAGGAGCAGGGCCTGCGCCGCCCGGTCACCGAGACGGCGTGCGGCGGGGAGGCCGATGCGCCCCAGGACCATCCACTCCGCGGTGAGCGCGGAAGGCGCCTTGGCGTTCCACAGGATCGCCGGCAGCCGCCACGCGTATTCGTCGAGACCGGCCTTCTCGGCGGTCCGGACCAGGGGGAGGAAGTTGGCCTGCTCCTGTTCCGACCAGTCGACGGCCTGGTCGTACCCGGTGAACGCCGACGGTGGGACACCGGCGGCCGGCGGGCCGGTGAGGAGGTGTTCCTCCTCGGGAGCGATCCAGGTCTGCGCCGCGTCGGCCGTGTGTACGTACCATGCGAGCAGGCGGCGCAGCGCTTCCTCCTGCCCCGCCGGGGACACCTCCCGCCGCACCTGATCGCGGGCGTAGGCGCGCAGCAGATCATGGAACTCGAACCGGTCGGGCGCCCGCTGTTCCAGGAGATGCGCGCCCATCAGCGTGTCCAGGAGCTGCCGCGCCCGCCGGACCTCGACGCCCGCCAGGGCGGCCGCGGCGGCGGTGGAGATCCACGGCCCCGGGTGCAGTCCCAGCAGGCCGAACATCCGGGCGGCGGCCGGTGGCAGGGCGCGGTAGGACCAGGCGAACACCGTGCGTACGGCTTCGGACTCCTCGTCGTCCCCGGCGCTCAGGGCGTCCCACAGCGCCGATTCGTCCCGCAGGTCGGCGATCAGTTCGTCCAGCCGCATGTGCGGCTGGTTGGAGGCGCGCTCGGCGGCGATACGCAGGGCGAGCGGCAGGCGGGCGCACAGCCGGGCGAGTTCGGCCAGTTGACCGCTGTCGTCGGAGCGGTGGTCGGCGGTGACGGTACGGAGCAGGGCGATCGCCTCCGGCTCCGCCAGGGTGCCGAGGGTCAACCGGTGCGCACCGTCGCGGATGGTCAGCCCGGACAGCCTCCCCCGGCTGGTGACCACCGTCAGACAGCCGGCGTTCCCGGGCAGCAGCGGACGGACCTGGGCGACCGTGGCGGCGTTGTCCAGGACGATCAGCATCCTGCGGTCGGCCAGCAGGGACCGGTAGAGCGCGGCGGCGGCCTCGGGGTCGGAGGGAATCGCGTCGGACGCGGTCCCCAGCGCGAGCAGGAAGCGGGGCAGCAGCTCCGTCGCGGTGAGCGGCGTTCCCGGGTCGTAGCCGCGCAGGTTGGCGTACAGATGCCCGTCGGGAAAGCGGTCCGCCACCCGGTGCGCCCAGTGCAGGGCGAGCGAGGTCTTGCCCGATCCCGCCGTGCCGACGATGACCTGGACGGGGACGCCGAAGGGTGAGCCGGGAGGGTCCGGGGCAGCCGGGTCGCCGCCTGCGGAGAGAGCCGCGTCCAGCTTCCGCAACTGCTCCGCGCGATTGACGAAGTGCCGGACGTCTGCGGGAAGCTGGCGCGGTCTCGGGCCTGGAACCGGCTCTCTGCGTGCGTCGCGGGCGTGGAAGTGGATACCGCCGGTCACCTGGCCCGCCTGCACCACGTCGCGAGCGGATCCCGACAGGTCGGAATGTGTCCCGCCGGGGCCGGCCGGCCGGTCGGTTTCCGTGGATCCCGGGTCTTCTTCGCCCTCACCGCTCCTGGTGATCTCCTACTCCCCTTCCGGACGAGGAGGCGGCAGTTGTGCCACATGGCGGTCGACGTAGGCAATGATGTCCTCGCCGTCCTCGTACAGCTCCTTGATGAAGCCTTCCCAGCGCCCGATGAGCCCGGGATCGGCGAAACGAATTCCCCCGTCCAGAACTCCGGCCTCGGTGTAGACGACCTCGTACAGCACCCGGCCCCCCAGGACGACGATCTCGGGCAGTGGGGCGGCGGCCTCCAGCGCCTTCAGCGCGCCGCCGCCGACCACGCGGATCGGCAGCCCGCATTCGGCCTGCACACGCAGGGAGTTCAGCTCCCACTGGAGATACGGGGTCAGGGGCTCCTCCACCACCCGGACACGGTGGAAGACACTCCCCCTGGCCCGGTCCTCCTGAGCGACCTCGCTCCAGTACGTGGTGCCGCCCTCGGCCATGAGCCGGAGCGCTTCACTCCACTCGCCGCTCCGAAAGGCTTCCCAACTGGGCGAGCCCGGCTCCTCGAAGTGCTGTCTGCGCTCGAACTTCCAACTGTCCCGGCCGGTGATCTTCTCGTCGCTCTGCCGGAAGTCACGTCGGTAGTCGTCCCGGGGAAGCCGGTGCCCCTGCTGCTCTTCGAACCCGAGAGCGCCACGGTCACGCATCGGCGATGTCCGGCTTCGCCGCGCGCAGCATGCTTCCGGGGATGACGATCAGACGCCCGTCATGGGCGATCGACGTACCTGCGGGGAGCCGCGACCGGTACATGTCCGTGAGGTCCCGGCCCACGACCGCGACATCGCCGTTGTCCAGCTCCCAGATGTCGGGGCATCCGTCCTTGCCGTTGGTGACGTTCAGTTCCTGCGCCGATTTCCCCAACCGCCGGGAGAACAGGGCCGCCGGATCGGCCTCCCAAGGACGGATCATGTGAACACCCTTTCGGAAGGCGCCGATTCGCCTCTGAAGTGGCCTTGATCCTAGGAAATCCACCGACCCGGCAGTAAGGACATAACGAGCCAACGCCCCACACTTTCGGGTGAGTCGCCCGGCGTCATGCCTTCGGCGCCACCTTCGAGAGCCCGTTGATGATGCGGTCCATCGCGTCGCCGCCCGTCGGGTCCGTCAGGTTCGCCAGCATCTTCAGGGTGAACTTCATCAGTAGCGGGTGCGTCAGACCGCGTTCCGTCGCGATTTTCATGATCTTCGGGTTGCCGATGAGCTTCACGAAGGCGCGGCCCATCGTGTAATAGCCGCCGTAGGTCTCCTTGAGCACCTTCGGGTAGTGCAGCAGGGCGAGTTCGCGCTGGGCCGGGGTGGCGCGGGCGTGGGCCTGGACGATGACGTCCGCCGCGATCTGGCCCGACTCCATGGCGTACGCGATGCCCTCGCCGTTGAACGGGTTGACCATGCCGCCCGCGTCGCCGACCAGCAGGAGGCCCTTGGTGTAGTGCGGCTGGCGGTTGAACGCCATCGGGAGGGCCGCGCCGCGGATCGGCATCGTCATGTTGTCCGGGGTGTAGCCCCAGTCCTCCGGCATCGACGCGCACCACGCCTTCAGCACCTCGCGCCAGTCCAGCTCCTTGTACGCGGAGGAGGAGTTGAGGATGCCGAGGCCGACGTTGGACGTGCCGTCGCCCATGCCGAAGATCCAGCCGTAGCCGGGCAGTAGCTTGTCGGGGCCGGGGCCGCGCCGGTCCCACAGCTCCAGCCAGGACTCCAGGTAGTCGTCGTCGTGGCGCGGCGAGGTGAAGTACGTCCGTACGGCCACGCCCATCGGGCGGTCCTCGCGGCGGTGCAGCCCCATCGCCAGCGACAGCCGCGTCGAGTTGCCGTCGGCGGCGACGACGAGCGGGGCGTGGAAGGTGACCGGGGTCTTCTCCTCGCCCAGCTTGGCGTGGACGCCGGTGATCCGGCCCGTGCGGGCGTCGGTGATGGGGGCGCCGACGTTGCAGCGCTCGTGGAGCCGGGCGCCGGCCTTCTGGGCCTGGCGGGCGAGCTGTTCGTCGAAGTCGTCGCGCTTGCGGACCAGGCCGTAGTCCGGGTACGACGCCAGATCGGGCCAGTCGAGCTGGAGCCGCACGCCGCCGCCGATGATCCGCAGCCCCTTGTTGCGCAGCCAGCCGGCCTCTTCCGAGATGTCGATGCCCATCGACACGAGCTGCTTGGTGGCGCGCGGGGTGAGACCGTCACCGCACACCTTCTCGCGCGGGAACGCGGTCTTCTCCAGCAGCAGGACGTCCAGACCCGCCTTGGCGAGGTAGTACGCGGTCGTGGAACCGGCCGGACCGGCGCCGACGACGATGACGTCCGCGGTGTTCTCGGAGAGGGGCTCGGTCACAGCGGGTTCTCCCGAAGACTCGAAATCGTGTACCGGACGGCACTGGTCCTGTGCAGTCTATGGGTGCGTACTGATCCCCCAGTGAAGGGCTGCCGCCATGACCTCTGTGACCGAACCGCTCCCCGTGGTGCAGCTCCGCGTCCCCACCGAGGAGGACGCCTTCGCCTGGCACCGCCTCTTCGACCACCCCGAGGTGATGGAGTTCCACGGCGGCAGGCCGGCCGAGATGTCCGAGTACGAGGAGCTGACCGCCCGCCAGCGCCGCCACGACGCCGAGCGCGGCTTCTGCTTCTGGACGATGCTGGACGAGTCCGGTGAGGTGATCGGCTTCACCGGCGCCCAGCCCTGGCCGCACGCGTCGTTCGGGCCGGTGGGCGAGATCGAGATCGGCTGGCGGCTGGGCCGGGCGTACTGGGGCCGGGGGTATGTGACCGCCGCCGCGCGGACCACGCTGGAGCGGGTACGGGCGGCGGGCGTCGGCCGGGTCGTGGCCATGGTGGATCCTCGTAACGCGCGCTCGGTCGCGGTGGTACGGCGGCTGGGGATGGCGCAGGCGGAGACGTACGTGGGCCCGGTCTCCCGGAAGGAGGCGCACTGCTTCCGGCTGGAGCTGTGACGCCGTCCGCCCGGTGAGGCGAGGCGGGGCCGCGCCGCCCGCCCGGCTGGAGCGGCGCCCCGGCCGCCCGGTCGACCGGCAGCCTGCCGCGCCCGCCCGCCCGGCGGCGCGTCAGGCCCGTACGCCCCGGTGCAGCGCCACGATCCCGCCCGTCAGGTTCCGCCACGCCACCTTCGACCAGCCCGCCCCCTGGAGCCGGGCCGCCAGCGCGGGCTGGTCGGGCCAGTCGCGGATGGACTCGGCGAGGTAGACGTACGCGTCCGGGTTGGACGACACGGCGCGTGCGACCGGCGGGAGCGCCCGCATCAGGTACTCCGTGTAGACGGTGCGGAACGGCGCCCACGTCGGGTGCGAGAACTCGCAGATCACGACCCGGCCGCCCGGCTTCGTCACCCGGTACAGCTCGCGCAGCGCCGCGTCCGTGTCCTGGACGTTGCGCAGGCCGAAGGAGATCGTCACCGCGTCGAAGACCTCGTCGGCGAAGGGCAGCCGCGTCGCGTCGCCCGCCGTGAACGGCATCCACGCGTGCCGCCTCTTGCCCTCCCGCAGCATCCCCAGCGAGAAGTCGCACGGCACGACGTACGCCCCGGTCGCGGCGAACGCCTGCGAGGAGGTGGCCGTGCCGGCCGCCAGGTCGAGGACCTTCTCGGCGGGGCGGGCGCCGACCGCCTCGGCGACCACCTTGCGCCACCGCCGGTCCTGGCCGAGCGAGAGGACGTCGTTGGTGAGGTCGTAGTTCTCCGCCACGCCGTCGAACATCGAGGCGACTTCGTGCGGCTGCTTGTCCAGGGAGGCTCGGGTCACGTGGTTCAGTGTGCCAGGGCGGGGCGCGCCGCCCCGTGTCAGGGCAGCAGCCTCGGCCGACGTTTCGCCGCCACGTCCTCCACCCACCCGAAGAGCGCCACGGCCGCCGCGATGAGCACCCAGGCGACCCCGAACTGGAACCACGCGCTGTCGAGCGGCAGGTCCCGCTCGAAGGCGGGGATGTCCCACAGCGCGTCGATCACCGGCACGCTCGCCATCAGCGCGACCTCGTGCCAGAGGTAGACGGTCACGGCACGGGCGTTGAAGACCCGTACGACCCGGTCGGCGACCGGACGCCGCGCGAGCCACCCGAAGTCCGGCCGGAACCGCAGCAGCAGCACCACGAACCCCGCCGACCACAGCGCCTGCGCGAGCGGGATGTCGTCCAGGTCGTACGTACCGTCCACCGGGTGGGAGAACGCCCACCACGCGCCGAGAACCATCACCGGGAGCGCCGCCGCGACGACGCGCGCCGGGCGCACCCGGTCGAGCAGCCCGTCGCGGTGCGCGAAGCCGAGCAGCCAGCAGAAGAGGAAGACCGACAGGTCGCCGAGTGCCGCGCCGAGCCGGCCGTCCGGCAAGGTCCACAGCGTCTCGAAGACCACGACCGGGACGAGCGACAGCAGCAGGACGGGGAACGGCGCGCGCCGGAAGAGCCTCAGCAGCACGGGCGAGAGCAGGACGAACCACAGATACGTCCGCAGGTACCAGAGCACCGCCCACGCCTGCTCGCCCCAGGCGTCGCCGGGCGGGTCCCCGACCGGCAGCACCCAGTAGAGGGCGTCGGCGCCCGGCAGCCAGCCGTGGCGCGCCATGGCCACGCAGAGGACCGCGCCGAACACCCACATCGGCACCAGCAGCCGCCGCAGTCTGCTCCGGATCACCTTTGCGGCGGGCCGCTCCAGGGAGCGCGCCATGAGCGAGCCCGCGAGCGCGAACATCACCCCCATCGAGGGGAAGACCAGGCCCAGCCAGGGCCACTCGAAGGTGTGGTACGTGACGACGCGGACCAGGGCGACGGCCCGCAGCACGTCCATGGAGCGGTCCCGGCCGCGGGGGCCCGCCCCCCCCGGCCGCGGGGGGGGGGCGGGGGGCGGCGCCCGGGCGCCCACAACACACCGCCCGCCCCGCCCCCCCCCCCGGGCGGGCCCCCCCCCCACAGCGCGCGCGCCCGCGG
>NZ_JBHZDA010000100.1:13146-26725 GCF_042755665.1 Streptomyces sp. NPDC059142 | reverse complement strand
GCCCCACCCCCCCCCCCCCCCACCCGCACCCCCCCCCTCGACCCCCCTAACCCCCGCCCGGCCGCCGGGGGGTTTTCGGGCGCCCACGGGGGAGAGGCGGCGTGTGCGTACCGCCCCCGTGCGGGCTCTCAGCCGCCCGTCAGGGGCCGGGAGCGGGGCGGACGGCGGCTGCCGCCCGCCGGGGTGACCGGGGTGCGCTCCGAGCGCACCGCGTGCGGACGGGGCTGGGTGGTGGTGAGCTGGCCGGTGGTGAGCTGGCCCGTGGTCCGGCCGCCCGTGGTCCGGCCCCCGTGCGCCGGGCCCACGGCCTCGCAGGGGGTGCCCTCCACGGCCTGCTGCGCGCCCTGGGGCACCGTCTCGGGCCGCCTGGACGGTCCGTCGCTCCCGGTGTCCGTGCCGGTCACGGGGGCGGTGGGGGTCGGGCCCCGGCGGGCGCGCCAGCGCTCGCGGACCGCGAAGACCGCCTGCTCGGCGCGGCCGATCAGCGGCTCCGCCCACGGCAGCCCCAGCAGGATCAGCAGCCCGGCGGCCCAGCCGAGGAGCACATCGCTCAGCCAGTGCGTACCGAGGTAGACGGTGGTCGCGCCGACCCCGAGCGCCACCAGGGACGACATCACCGAGAGATAGCGCCTGGCCCGCGGCGTGGTGGCCAGATAGGCCAGGATTCCCCAGGTCACCACGGCGTTGGCGGTGTGGCCGGAAGGAAATATATCGCCGCCCGCGAAGAGTTCGGCCGAGCCGATCTGCGTCGCGTAGTGCGGGCCGAGCCGCCCGAGACCGAGCTTGACCGCGCCGACGGTCACGTTGAGCAGCAGCAGCGCCGCGCCGAGGGTCAGCAGGGGGCGCAGCGTGTGCTGGCGCCAGGAGCGCCAGCCCAGCCAGGCCGCGATCATCACGGCGGTCGGGCCGCGCTGACCCAGCACCACGAAGTAGTCCAGGTAGGGGTGGATGACCGGCCACTGCTGGTAGGGCCGGAAGAGCATGATCTTCCAGTCGATGATCACCAGCGAGGACGAGACGAGCACGGCGACGACGATGGCGAGATAGAACGCCAAGGTCCCGCCGAAGAGAACCTTACGAGTCCGGCTCATCCGCGGGATCTCTATCTTCGGCGGTTCCGGCTCCCGGTCCAGGCGGGCAAAGATGTCGGTACGCACGTAAAGGACGTTACAGCGAGTGAGTGAGCGACCCGGCCGATCCGGTCCCTTCGTGATGACGATGTGATGTGGACTATGTCTCGGATCACATTTCCGTAAGAGCCGTCCGGGAAATCGCCAGGGCCCTTCGACCCTATTCATCGGGACCCCCTTCCGGGGAGTGTCTTTCTGCGGAACCGAATTAGTTCACCGGGGCGTCGCGCGGAATTTCCCTCACGCTCGTGTCGTGTCCGGTGCCCCCGCCTGGCACGGGCGACGTGGCGTACGCCACACTCCCTGGTCAGAGCGGTGAGAGATGCACCACGCGCCACGCGGGAACACTCGCGTACGCTGACGGCTCACTTCGCCCGTCGATGCCGGGCCAACCCGCGGGGACCCGTGTCCCCGTCGGCCCGCCGAGCGCGAGGGACGCATTGGGAGGTACGCAGATGTCCGGGACCACCACGGCCGGAGCGCGGGTGCGTGCGGCCGGTGGCGGTGCGAACCGCTGGCTCGTCCTGCTGATCCTGTGCGTCAGTCTGCTGCTGGTCGCGCTGGACGCGACCGTGCTGCATGTCGCCGTACCGGCCGTCACCGCGGACCTCCGCCCCAGCGGGGTCGAGCTGCTGTGGATCGTGGACGCCTACCCGCTCGTCTGCGCGGCGCTGCTGATCCTCTTCGGCACCCTCGGCGACCGCGTCGGGCGACGGCGGGTCCTGCTGACCGGATACGCGCTCTTCGGGGTCGCCTCGGCGCTCGCCGCCTTCGCGGACAGTCCACCGGTCCTGATCGCGGCGCGCGCCCTGCTCGGCGTCGGCGGCGCGATGATCATGCCGGCCACCCTCTCCATCCTGCGCGCGGTCTTCCCCGACCGGCGCGAACGGGCCATGGCCATCGGGATCTGGACGGCGGTCGCCGCGGTCGGGGCCGCGGTCGGCCCGGTGCTGGGCGGTTTCCTCGTCGAGCACTTCTGGTGGGGCTCGGTCTTCCTGGTCAACCTCCCGCTGCTGGCGGTCCTGATGCCGCTCGGCCGCTTCGTGCTGCCCGAGTCGAAGGGCGCGGGCGACGGCCCCTGGGACGTCCTCGGCGCGCTGACGGCCGCGGCCGGGGTGCTCGGGGTCGTCTACGGGGTGAAGCGGCTCGGCGCGGGGGAGGGGCCGCTCGGGCCGATGACGCTCGTCCCGCTGTGCGCCGGGGCCGCGCTCCTCGTCCTCTTCGTCCGGCGGCAGCGGCGCAGGGCCCATCCGCTGATCGACGTCCGGATGTTCGCCAGGCCGACGTTCTCCACCTCCGTCGGCTGCATCGTCCTCGCCATGCTCGCGCTGGTCGGCCTGGAACTCATCGCCGTCCAGTACCTCCAGCTCGTCCTGGGGCTCAGCCCGCTCCAGACCGGGCTGCGGCTGCTGCCCCTCACCTTCGCCGCCATGGCCGCCGGGGTCACCGGCTCCGCCACCCTGCGCCGGATGGGGCCGCGCCGGATGGTGGCCTGGGGTTTCGTCCTCACCGCCGCCGCCGTGCTGCTGCTGGTCATGATGGGCCAGCACGACCGGCCCGCGCTGCTGACCACCGGGTTCGTGCTGCTCGGCTTCGGGCTCCAGACCACGCTCTTCGGGGCGTACGAGTCGATGCTCAGCGAGGCCCCGCCGGAACAGGCGGGCGGCGCCGCGGCGATCGGCGAGACCTCCTACCAACTGGGCGCGGGCATGGGGATCGCCCTGCTCGGCAGCGTGATGAACGCCGTGTACGCGCCCGCGATGGCCTCGGTGAAGGGCGTCCCGCCGGGCGCGAGCACCGCCGCCGCGGACTCGCTCGGCGAGGCGTACCAGGTCGCCGCCCGGCTCGGCGGGTCCGCGGGACAGGCACTGCGGACGGCGGCGCGCGAGTCGTACGTGCACGGCCTCCATGTGACGCTGCTGGTCAGCGCCGGGCTGCTGCTGCTCGGCGCGGTGGCCGCGCTGCGGCTGCCCCGGGTCATGGAGTGCCCGGCGCCCGCCGCCGAGGAGGAGCTGCGCGCGCCCTCCGCCGCCGTGGACGCCGCGTCCGTGGCACCCGCGTCCGCCGGGACCGCCGCGGACGAGGGGCGCCCGCCCCCGCGCGGCCCCGAGCGGCCCCGCCCGGCCGACCACCGGCCGCCCCGTATGCGCACGTCGCCGGAGCGGGGGCAGACCCCCGCGGGCGTACCGGCGAGCCGGGGACCCGCCGCACCGGCCGGGTCTGGACGCGCTCCACGCTGAGCCGTAACGTTCGGCGCCGATGCGGTGTGTCGTGATCGGCTCACCGTCCGTTCCGTGCGAGCCGCCGGAGGCGTGCCATGTCCGTACTGTCAGCGGCCCAGCCGCCCTTCGACCCGCGCGACCCCCTCGGCCTCGACGACCTCCTCGACCCGGAGGAGACGGCGATCCGGGGCACCATGCGCGCCTGGGCCGCCGACCGGGTCATGCCGTACATCGCCGAGTGGTACGAACGCGGCGAGCTGCCCGGCATCCGTGAACTGGCCAAGGAACTCGGTTCCCTCGGCGCGCTCGGCATGTCCCTGGAGGGATACGGCTGCGCGGGCGCGAGCGCCGTCCAGTACGGACTGGCCTGCCTGGAGCTGGAGGCGGCCGACTCCGGTGTCCGCTCCCTGGTCTCCGTACAGGGCTCGCTCGCCATGTACGCGATCCACCGGTACGGCTCCGAGGAGCAGAAGCGGCGGTGGCTGCCCGGGATGGCGGCGGGCGACACCATCGGCTGCTTCGGCCTCACCGAACCCGACCACGGCTCCGACCCGGCGGGCATGCGGACGTACGCCCGGCGCGACGGCACCGACTGGGTGCTCGACGGACGCAAGATGTGGATCACCAACGGCTCGGTGGCGGGCGTCGCCGTCGTCTGGGCGCAGACCGACGCCGACGGGGAGACGGACGGCCGGGGCGGCGGGATCAGGGGATTCCTCGTACCGGCCGGCACCCCCGGGTTCTCCGCCCCCGAGATCCGCCACAAGTGGTCGCTGCGCGCCTCGGTCACCAGCGAACTCGTCCTGGACGGGGTACGGCTGCCCGCCGACGCCGTACTCCCCGGGGTGACCGGGCTGCGCGGGCCGCTGAGCTGTCTGGGCCACGCGCGGTACGGCATCGTCTGGGGCTCGATGGGCGCGGCGCGGGCCGCGTTCGAGGCCGCGCTCGACTACGCGCGGACCCGGGAGCAGTTCGGCCGGCCGATCGGCGGCTTCCAGCTCACCCAGGCGAAACTCGCCGACATGGCGCTCGAACTGCACAAGGGGATCCTGCTCGCCCACCATCTGGGGCGGCGGATGGACGCGGGCCGGCTCCGCGCCGAACAGGTCAGCTTCGGCAAGCTGAACAACGTACGGGAGGCGATCGAGATCTGCAGGACCGCGCGGACGATTCTCGGCGCCAACGGGATCTCGCTCGAATATCCCGTGATGCGCCACGCGACGAACCTCGAATCGGTGCTCACCTACGAGGGCACCGTCGAGATGCATCAGCTCGTGCTGGGCAAGGCGCTCACCGGCCTCGACGCGTTCCGGTGAGCCGCCCTGCTCAGCTCTGGTTGAAGAAGCCGTCCTGCGGGCGGCCGGCGGCGTCACCGGTGACGATCTCGGTGTCGGCCGGGCTGAGCAGGAAGACCCGGGTGGCGACCCGGTCGATGGAACCGCGCAGACCGAAGATCAGTCCCGCGGCGAAGTCCACGACCCGCTTGGCGTCGGCGGGCTCCATGGCCGTGAGGTTCATGATGACGGGCGTGCCGGCCCGGAAGAGTTCGCCGATGGCCCGGGCGTCCCGGAAGGACTCCGGGGAGACCGTGGCGATTCTGCGGTCCTGCTCCTGGGCGGTGGACTCGGGGGCGACCCGCATGCGGGGCTCGCTCCGCCAGGTCTCGCCACTTTCAGCACCCTCGGCGTACTCGTCGTCGTAGTAACGCTCGTCGTTGTCCTCGACGAGGCCCAGCCAGGCACTCGCCTTGCGCACCGATCCCATGGACGCCTCCTTTCACCGCGGTCACTTGACGTTCCCTATCCCTATCGTCGTCCATCATGCGGATCGTGCGCCAAGGGGATAGTCGGCGCGCAGGCGATTCGTGACGGTACTGGTGCAGAAGATGTGGCGATTCGTCAAGGTTCTTCCAGGATACGGGCCCTGAGGTGGTGCAAAATATTACGTTCCGGCCAGATGGGTGACGTTGACGTCGTCCGGGTGAACGGCTCACTCGATACGATGCGTCGCGCATGGAGGAACGGCACTCGGGGGAACGTCGTGTTCGGAATCGTCAGGCCCTGTGCGCACCGGCTCGGCGCCGCTCTCAGGACGGAGTGGACCGCCCATCTCTGCGGGCTCTGCCTGGCACTTCGCGCCGACCACGGACAGTTCGCCCGGATCGTCACCCACTACGACGGCCTGATCGTCTCGGTCCTGACGGAGGCTCAGACCCGCAGGACTCCGGAGCTGCGCCGCACCGCGGGTCCCTGCCCGCTGCGCGGGATGCGGACGGCGCCGGTCGCGCGCGGCGAGGGCGCGCGGCTCGCCGCCGCCGTCTCGCTCGTGCTGGCCTCGGCGAAGGTACGGGACCACGTCGCCGACGGGGACGGGCTGTTGCGGCGCAGACCGCTGGCGGCCGCCGCGCGCCGGGTCGCGGGCGGCTGGGACCGGGCGGGCGCGCGGGCCGGCGCGGAGCTGGGCTTCGACACCGCCGTCCTGGTCGACGCCGTCGACCGGCAGCCGGGGATCGAGGCGCTGGCCGGCCCCGGCACCCCGCTGCTCGCCGTCACCGAGCCGACCGAGACGGCGACCGGCGAGGCCTTCGCGTACACCGCCGTCCTGGCCGGGCGGCCGGGGAACCGGGAGCCGCTGGCCGAGGCGGGCCGGCTCTTCGGACGGCTCGCGCACCTGCTGGACGCCGTGGAGGACCAGGAAACTGACGCGCTGTCAGGGTCCTGGAACCCGCTCACCGCGACCGGCGCCTCCCGCGCGCAGGCCCGCCGGATCGCCGACGACGCGCTCCACGGCATCCGGACGGCGCTGCGCGACACGGAGTTCACCGACGGCCGGCTGGCGCATGCCCTGCTCGCGCACGAGCTGCGCGCCTCGGTCGACCGCGCCTTCGGTACGGCGGGGTGCGCGCACACCGGGAGCGGCAACCCGTACGGGACCCCCGGCGGGACCCCGTACGCCCTCCCGGGCGGGCCCCCTCCGGGGGTCCCGGAAGGCCCGGAGAAGCCGCCCGGGAAGCGCGGCCTCCTGGCCGGCTGCGCGGTCTTCACCGGGCTGTGCTGCACCTGCCGGATGTGCTGTGCGAAGGAGTACGAGGGCCCCTGGTCGCGGAAGAAGCACGAAGGCGTCTGCCGCGACGGTGACTGCTGCGAGGCGTGCGGTGACTGCTGTGAGGGCTGCGGCAACTGTTGCAGTTGCGGCGAGAGCTGTGGCAACTGCTGCGGATGCTGCGACTGCGGGGGTGTCTGACGGCGCCGGGCGGCGCGCGTCGGACGGCGGTACGAGGGGAGGGGAAGGGCCTGGAGCTGGAGCGCTGCGTGTGAAGGCACGCGGGGGAAACGGCGCGGCGGGCGCCGCGGAAGGTACGGGGCGGAGCAGGGCGTCAGCTCAACAGGAAGAGGACCACACGCGACCGAAGTCGATGTGGGAGCGCGTGACCAGCCACTGCTGCGAGTACATGAGCCAAGTGGAACAGGCATCCGTTTCCGCGTCAACCGGCCCCGCCCCGCGCTGAGACGGACGGCTCACAGTGCGGACAGGCTTGACAACAGGCCGTACGGGCCGCTTAGCCTCATCCCCGCAGACGGACCCCGCTGAGGGGCTCGGTCCGTCGGCGTTCCGCGTGAAGGCACCTCCCGTGTTCGATCTCTGCATCCACGGAGCCTTCCCATGCCCGCGTCACCGGATCCGGACCCCCTCCGCACCCCGCCCGTCACCCCGTCCGTCGTCGTGATCGGCGCGGGCCCGCGCGGCACCGGCTTCCTGGAGCGGATCGCCGCCAACGTCCCGGCCCTGTACGGCGGTCTGCCGTTGGACATCCATCTGGTCGACCCGTTCCCGCCCGGCGCGGGACGGATCTGGCGGCGCGACCAGTCCCCGCTGCTCTGGATGAACTCCATGGCCGAGGACGTGACGATGTTCACCGACGAGTCGGTCGCGCTGGAGGGCCCCGTGCGCGCGGGGCCCGCGCTCGACGCCTGGGCCCGCGACATCACGGCGGGCCGCGCCCGCCTCGCCGCCGAGACCGGGACCCCGTCCGCGGGGGACGCCGCGGACCGGGCCGGGCTGCTGGCCGAGATCGCCGCCCTCACCGGACAGAGCTTCCCCAGCCGCCGGGTCCAGAGCGCCTATCTGAGCTGGGTGTACGAGCGGACGGTGGCCGCCCTGCCGCCCGGCGTCCGGGTCCGTCTCCACCCCACCGAGGCGCTGCGCGTCCGCGGGGAGCGCGGCGGCAGGCAGCGCGTGACGCTCGCGGGCCGCGCCGAACCGCTGGAGGCCGATCTCGTCGTGCTGACCCTCGGCCACCTCGACGCCGAACCCGACCGGGAACAGGTGGAGCTGGCCGGATTCGCCCGCCGCCACGGCCTGCTCCATCTGCCCCCGGACTTCACCGCGGACAGCGACCTCTCCGCCCTGCCCGCCGGTGAGCCCGTTCTCGTGCGCGGCTTCGGGCTCGCCTTCGTCGACCTGATGGTGCTGCTCACCGAGGGGCGCGGCGGCCGCTACACCGGCGCCGCGGCCCCCTCCGACGAGCTGGTCTACCACCCGTCGGGGCGGGAACCCGTCCTCCATGTCGGCTCCCGGCGCGGTGTCCCGTACCACTCCAAGATCGGTTACGGGCTGACGGGGGAGCGTCCCCCGCTGCCGCGCTTCCTCGGGCCCGCGCAGATCGACGCCCTGCGGGCCGGTCCCGGCCGGCCCGACTACACCCGCGACATCCGGCCACTGGTCGAGAAGGAACTCGGCTTCGCCCACTACCACCGGCTCTTCACGGCCCACCCCGAGCGCACCCGCGTCGACTGGACCGACTTCGAGGAGAAGTACGCGGCGGCCGACCCCGGCAGCCCCGCCCTGGACGCGCTGGTCGGCTCCGCCGTCCCCGACCCCGCCGACCGGCTCGACCTCGCCGCGCTCGACCGGCCGCTGGAGGGGGCGAGGTTCGCCTCGTACGACGCGCTCCAGGACGGACTGCGCGCCTACATCACCCATGACCTGGCCCGCCGGCACGATCCGGCCCACAGCGCGGACCTCGGGGTCTTCCTCGGGCTGCTCTCCGTCTACGGCCAGCTCGTCCGTCTCGGCGACCTCGGTGACCCCGGCGGGCGGTGGCACGGCTTCTTCAGCTATCTCGCCTCGGGGCCGCCAGGACCCCGGCTGCGGCAGCTCCTCGCGCTCTCCCGGGCCGGGGTCGTCCGCTTCCTCGGCGCGGACACCACCGTCGAGGCCGACGAGCGCCGCGGACTCTTCCGGGCCGGCAGCGCCTCCGTACCGGGGGAGTACGTCGAGGCCCGCGCCCTGGTCGAGGCGCGGCTCCCGGACGCCTCGCCGGAGCGCACCCTCAGCCCGCTGCTGCGCGCCCTGTACGACGAGGGCGCCGCCGCGATCTCCCCGGGCGGACTGGTCCTGGTCGACCCCGGCGACGGGCGGCTCGTGGAACGCGACGGGCGCCCGCACCCGCGCCGCTTCTCGCTCGGCCCGTACACCACCGCACGCTCCAGCGGGGCGTTCACCCGGCCGGGTACGGGCGGCCCCGCGTTCCGCCAGAACGACGCCACCGCGCGGGCCGTCCTCACCCTGCTCGCCGGGGCGTCCGCCCGTACGGCACGCGCCGTTCCCGGACGCCGTGTGCCGTCCCCCCACTCGACGGACGGGCCGGACCAGCCCGTCGGAAGCCGGAAGGCAGGCCCGTCATGACCGCCACCCGCCCGCTGCACCTCGCCGCCGAGATCGGCGGCCCGCCCCGGTACGACGCCGCGTCCTACGTGGAACTGGCCCGGCTCGCCGAGCGCGGCTCCCTGGACTTCGTGACGCTGCGGGACTCCTTCGAACGTCCCGGGCCCGACGCGCTCGCCGTGCTCGCGCGGGTCGCCCCCGCCACCGAGCGCGTCGGACTCGTCCCCACCGTCACCACCACCCACACCGAGCCGTTCCACCTCTCCACGGCCGTCGCCACCCTGGACTGGGTGAGCCACGGCCGGGCGGGGTGGCTTGTCGACGTGTCGACCACCACCGCGCAGGCCCGGCTCTTCGGCCGCCGCCCCGCCGCGCCCCCCTCCGCCCTCTGGTGGGAGGCCGGCGAGGTCGCCGACGTGGCCGCCCGGCTCTGGGACAGCTGGGAGGACGACGCCGGGACACGCTCCACGTCGACAAGGCGTTTCATCGACCGCGACAAGCTCCACCCTGTCGACTTCGAGGGCGCCGCCTTCACCGTGCGCGGTCCGTCCACCGTGCCGAGGCCGCCGCAGGGACACCCGGTCACCGTGGTCGACATAGCGACCGGACGCATCCCCGCCCTCACCGAGACCGCCGCCCGGCACGCCGATGTCGTCCTCGTCAGGGCGGGCCTGCCCGAGGAGGCGGCGGACCTGCGCGTACGGCTGCGGGCCCGCGCCGCCGTCCACGGCCGCGACCCCGCCACCCTGCGCGTCCTGGCCGCGCTCACCCTCGACTTCCACGACGGCGAGCGCCCCCGGGACCCCGGAGCGGCGCACGGCGCGCACACCGCCGCCGGCGCGGCGGGCGCGCACTACCGGGGCGGCCCCGTCGACCTCGCCGACCTCATCACCCGCTGGCACGACAGCGGCGCCGTCGACGGCTTCCACCTGACCCCCGTCGAACCCCACCGCGACCTCGAACGCCTGGTCAACGGCACCGTCGCGGTCCTCCAGCACCGCAGCCTCTTCCGCACGTTCCACCCGGGCGGCACCCTCCGCGAACATCTGGGCCTCGCCCGCCCCGCCAACCGGTACACGAGCGCGGGGGGAGCGTCATGACCACCGAGCCGACCGCGGCCGTCCCGCCCGCGCGTCCCGGCGCGCGCAAGCGGATCCACCTCGCCGCGCATTACCCCGGGGTCGACAGCACCACCGTCCGGGCCGACCCCCGCTCCCGCTCCCGGATCGACTTCGCCTCCTTCGAGGCGCTGGCCAGGACCGCCGAGCGCGGCACCTTCGACTTCTTCTTCCTCGCCGAGGGGCTGCGGCCGCGCGAACACCACGGCCTCGTCCACGATCCGGACGTCGTCGGCCGCCCCGAGCCGCTCACCGTCCTGAACGCGCTCGCCGCCGTCACCGACCGGCTCGGTCTCGCGGCCACCGTGAACGCCACCTTCAACGAACCGTTCGAACTGGCCCGCAGGCTCGCCACCCTCGACCATCTCAGCGCCGGCCGCGCCGCCTGGAACGTGGTCACCTCCTGCGACGCCTCCACCGGGGAGAACTTCCGGCGCGGCGGCTATCTCGACCGGGCCGACCGCTACACCCGGGCCGCCGAGTTCGTCCGTACCGCCCGGGAACTGTGGGACTCCTGGACGCCGCCCGCGCCCGGCGCCCCGTACGGCACGCCCCGGCCCTTCGCCCACCGCGGGCCGCAGTTCGAGATCGCGGGCGAGTTCACCGTCCCGCGCTCCCCGCAGGGGCATCCCGTGATCATCCAGGCGGGCGACTCCGACGAGGGCCGGGAGTTCGCCGCCTCCGCCGCCGATGTGATCCTCACCCGGGGCGCCACCGAGAAGGCGGGCCGCGCCTCCTACGCCGACCTCAAGGCGCGGCTGGCCGCGTACGGCAGGAAGCCGGACGACCTCAAGATCATGCCCGGGGTCACCGTCGTCCTCGGCGACACCGACGCCGAGGCGCGGGAGCACGCCGCCGAGATCCGCGCCCAGCAGGTCTCCCCGCAGCACGCGCTGCTCGCCCTGGAACAGGTCTGGGGCCGCGACCTCTCCGGGTACGACCCCGACGGGCCGCTGCCCGAGATCGACCCCGACCCGGACTCCTCGCCGGTCCAGGGCCGCGTCCGGGTCGCCGACCCGCTCGCCGTGGCCGCCAGGTGGCGGGCGCTCTCCGAGGCCAAGGGGCTCTCCATCCGCCGGACCGTCATCGAGACCACCGCCCGGCAGTCCTTCGTGGGCGCCCCGGAGACCGTCGCCGCCGAGATGGACGCCTTCGTCTCCGCCGACGCGGCCGACGGCTTCGTCCTCGTCCCCCCTCCCACCCCGGGCGGACTCGACGACTTCGTCGACCGGGTGGTGCCGCTGCTGCGGGAGCGCGGCGCCTTCCGTACGGAATACGAAGGCACCACCCTGCGCTCCCATCTCGGGCTCCCCGACCCGGTATGGAAAGGTGAAACAGCATGACAACGGAGAAACCACCCGCCCCCGCCCAGGAGTGGGCCGACTGGCACGCGCACCGCACCGTCACGGTCGCCGCCCCGTACGGACCGCTCGCCCTCACCGGCACCCACTGGCTCGCCGACCACCCCGACGGGAGGCTCCCCGGGCTCCCGGGCGTGTGGCGCGAGGACGGCGACACGGTCGTGCTGAGCGCGGCGCCGGGCGACGGGCTGACCGCCGACGGCGCGCCCCTCGCCGGGGAGATCGGACTCGGTGCCGACACCGGACGCTTCGACGAGGCCAGGATCGCCGCAGGACCGCGCAGATTCGTCGTGCTGCGCCGCGAAGGACAGTGGGCCGTACGCGACGTCGACCCGGGGTCCGCGGCGCGCCACGCCTTCCGCGCCATCGACGCCACCCCCTACGACCCGGCCTGGACGCTGCCCGGCCGCTTCCGGCCGTACGGGGCGAGCCGCACCGTACGGGTCGGGAACGCCGACGGCCGGGAACGGGGTCTCGGCCTCGGCGGCGAGATCGCCTTCACCGCGGGCGGCGCGGAACACACCCTTCAGGTCGCGGTGGAGCCCGACGGTTCGCTGTGGGCGGTCTTCGCGGACGCCACCGCCGCCGGCGGCTTCCCCTTCCGCTTCCTGCGGCCCGCCGCCCCGGCCGCCGACGGCACCGTGACGGTCGACTTCAACCGCGCGCTGCTCCCGCCCTGCGCCTTCGCCGACCACTTCATCTGCCCCTTCCCACCGCCCGGCAACACCTTGCCCATCGCCGTCCCGGCGGGCGAGCGCGCGGTCCTCACCGACTGACCCCGGCCCGTCTCCCGCGGCCGGTGTCCCCGGCCGGGGCGCCACCCCTTGCGACGCCTCGGCACCGTACGCCCCACTGGTCCTTCACGCGGCCAAAACCCGCCCTTGCGGGGGGAGTTGAGGCCGCCAATACTCCCGTGCAGCGCCGGTCGAGGCGTGGCGCGTCCCGGGCGACCCCCGGGCGTCCCGCGCCGCCGACCGCGCCTCACGGGCCCCTGAACCCCACCAACGGGCCCCCGATCCCCCTCGGGAGGAACGACCAGTGAGGATCAAGCGCACCACCCCCCTCAGCGGCGTGGCAAGACGCATACGTCTGATCGCCGTCACCACCGGAATAGCCGCGGCGGCGGCCCTCGCGATACCCACCGCGAACGCCGCCCAGCCCACCACGTTCAGCGCGAGCCAGCTCACCGCGGCGAGCGAGGCCGTACTGGAAGCCGATGTCGCGGGCACCGCCTGGGCCGTCGACCCGGCGACCAACTCCCTCGTCGTGCAGGCCGACTCGACCGTCACACCGGCCGAGGTCGACTCGCTCAAGCAGGCCGCCGGGGTCAACGCGGGCGCGCTGCGCGTCGAGCGCACCACGGGCACCCTCTCCAAGCTCATCTCGGGCGGCGACGCCGTCTACGCCACGAGCTGGCGCTGCTCGGCCGGGTTCAACGTCCGCAGCGGCTCCACGTACTACTTCCTGACGGCGGGCCACTGCACCGAGGGCCTGCCGCCCTGGTACACCAGCTCCGCGCACACCACCAGCATCGGGCCGTCGGCCGGCAGCAGCTTCCCCGGCAACGACTACGGCCTCGTGCGGTACTCGAACACCTCGCTGGCCCACCCGGGCACCGTCGGCAGCGTCACCATCACGGGCGCGGCCAACGCCACCAACGGGATGTCCGTCACGCGCCGCGGCTCCACCACCGGCATCCACAGCGGTTCGGTGACGGGGCTCAACTACACGGTGAACTACGGCAACGGCGACATCGTCAGCGGCCTGATCCGCACCACCGTCTGCGCCGAGCCGGGCGACAGCGGCGGCCCGCTCTACTCGGGCTCGCTCGCCATCGGGCTGACCTCGGGCGGCAGCGGTAACTGCACCTCCGGCGGTACGACGTACTTCCAGCCGGTGACCGCGGCCCTGAGCGCCTACGGGGTCACACTGGTCTAGCCCGCCGTCCTCCGGGGGCCTGCGCCCCCGCGCGGGGCGGGGGCCCCCCCCGGCGGGCCCCGCGGGGGCCCCCCCGCGCTGTGGGGGATCAAACCCACGCGGGGGCCCCGCGGCGCCCCGGGGGGCCGGGAAGAGTGTAAAAG
>NZ_JBHZDA010000100.1:0-13136 GCF_042755665.1 Streptomyces sp. NPDC059142 | reverse complement strand
GCCGCGCGCGCCGCCGCCCCGCCGGGGCTACCCGTGGGCCCCCCCGGCGCGGGGGGGGGCCCCCCCCCCGCGGGGGGGGGGCGGCCCCCGGGGGCGCCGCGGCCGGGCCCCCCGCCTCTCTGTCTCTGAGAGAATGCCAGCGTGTGCGCCGCAGAGGGACCGGGGGGCCGTGAAGCAGTGAAACGCATCGGAGTGACCGGCCACCGGGACATCCCGGCCGAGGCGTACGCGCACATCAGAGGCGCCATCGCGGCCGTCCTGCACGGCCAGGACGGATCGATGGAGGCGCTGTCCAGTCTCGCGGCCGGCGCGGACCAGCTCTTCGCCGTCCTCGCCCTGGACCACGGCGCCGAGCTGACCGTGGTCATCCCCAGCGGCGACTACGAGGACGGCTTCGAGGACCCGGCCGAACTCGACGGCTACCGGCGGCTCAAGGACCGGGCCACCCTGGAGGTCCGGATGGCCTACCCGCACTCCACCGACGAGGCGTACTACGCGGCGGGCACCTACATCGCCGACCACTGCGACCGGCTGCTCGCCGTCTGGGACGGCCGGCCCGCCCGCGGTCTCGGCGGTACGGGCGACATCGTGCGCTACGCGCGCGAGCGCGGGAAGCCGGTCACGGTGATCTGGTGCGAGGGCGTCGAGCGCGCCTGACCCGGCGCGCCCCCGCGTCCTCCCGGCCGCCACGGGCTCAACTGCGGTGGCGTACCAGCCAGTCGGTGTGCTGTGGCGAGACGATGCGCTCGGTCTCGTAGACCGCGTTCGCCCACTGCTCCTCGGTGACCATCGTCTCCATCGCCGTGTGCATCGCCGCCAGGTCCTCCTCCACCAACGAGTGCGCGGAGATGAGGGGTTGATGGCGGCGGATCTCGCTCCACGCCAGACAGGCCGCCGCCGACGCCGACAACAGCCCGAGGAAAGCACCGGAGTCGGTGACCGAGAACGTCCGCAGAACGGCGAGCAACAGCGCCAGCAGGGTCAGCAGCGCGATGGTCGCCGACCACAGCGCGGTGGCCCTGCGGGAGACGACCGTCCTGCGGTGGTACCAGTTCCGCTGCTCGATCAGCCGGTCCCTGACATAGGTCTCCTTGCGGGCGGCGAAGGGCTTGTTGCGCAGCATCCGCATCGCGGGCGTGATGAGTTCGTCGGGAGCGCCCCGCCCGCCGTCCGCCCCCTCGGGCGGGCTCTCCCGGGGGTCCTCCCTGGGGTCCTGCCACCCCACCTTCCGCAACTCCGCGAGCCCCGCCTCCATCCGGGTGGCGAACAGCTCGGCGGCTCCGGCGGAGCCCGTGTCGAAGGGCGCGCCGTGCACCGCGTACCGCCAGGACAGCGACTTGATGAACTCCGCCGCCGAGCGGTTGAGTTGCCAATGCGACTTTGCTCGCTGGCCCGCGGAGCGGAAGGTGACCGGAAGCACACCCGCGTACGCCAACGCGCCCAGCGCGCTGACGAGTTGGAACGAGCCACCCACCGTCCCCCGCCAGGGCAGCGAGGTCAGCAGCGCCCCCAGCACCAGCAGCAGGAGCTGACGGCGAGTGGCGTTGACCGCCTCGCGCTGACGGCGGACGGCGATCGCGTCCGCGTGATGGAAGAGAACCGGCAGATCAGCGTTTCGGAAGACCATGCTGTGCAGTGGTCCGCGTAAGTCGGCCATGCGCGCCCCCGTCTGCTGTTTTGTTGTCACTCGATCAGCGGAACCATCGGTCCCGCACCCGTTCGTGAACTCCCGGCAACGCTTTTGTCTCGTCCCCACGCGCCGAGTTGCCGCACGAGTTCATGAGAGTAAAGTCGAGCCGCTGACACTGCAACGGTGCGGTGTCTCCTGAACGACCGACATGATCAAGGACGGCCGCCGTGACCTCTCAGACCTCTGTCGCCTTCGCCACCGCGAAGAAGATCCGTGTCCCCCTCGCAGAGATCGATGTACGCGACGCCGGTGTCGCCAAGAAGCTCGGCCGTGTACTGCCCATGCCCAGCGGCCGTGTCGCGCGCGTGTCGAGCTTCAACTCGGCGCTCTGACCACCGCTCCTGACGGGGCGTCCGACGGCGCTCCGTACCGCCGAACGCGCCCTAGACTGGCGGAATGACAGGACCCCTGGTCCCTTTCCGCGAGATCGTTCTGAAGGTCCACAGCAGGTGCGATCTTGCGTGCGACCACTGCTACATCTACGAACACGCGGATCAGAGCTGGCGTACCCGCCCCAAAGCGATCTCTGACGAAGCGATGACCCGGACAGCTCTGCGACTGGCCGAGCATGCCAAAGCCCACACCCTGCCCTCCGTGTCAGTGATCCTGCACGGAGGGGAGCCACTGCTCGCCGGACCCGCCCGGCTCAGGCGCGTGTGCGAGGAGCTGACCGCCGCCCTCGACGGCGTCGCCGACCTCGATCTGCGCATCCACACCAACGGGCTCCAGCTCTCCCCCCGCTATCTCGACCTCTTCGACGAGTTCGGCGTCCGGGTGGGCATCTCCCTCGACGGCGACCGCGCCGCCAACGACCGGCACCGCCGCTTCGCGGACGGCCGCACCAGCCACCCCCTGGTCCTCAAGGCCGTGGAGCTCCTGCGGCAGGACCGCTACCGCCATCTCGACCTCGGGCTGCTCTGCACCATCGACGCCGCCAACGACCCCGTCACCGTGTACGACGCGCTGGCCGCGCTCGAACCGCCGCGCATCGACTTCCTGCTGCCGCACGCCACCTGGGAGGAGCCGCCGCCGCGCCCGGACGGCTCGCCCACGGCGTACGCGGACTGGCTGCTCGCCGTCTTCGACCGCTGGGACGCGGGGGGCCGGCCGATGCCCGTACGCCTCTTCGACTCGGTGCTCTCGACGCTGACAGGTGGCCCCAGCCTCACCGAATCGCTGGGCCTGGCCCCCACCGACCTCGTCGTTGTGGAGACCGACGGCACCCTGGAGCAGGTCGACTCCCTCAAGAGCGCCTACGAGGGCGCCGCCGCCACCGGGTTCGACGTCTTCACCCACACCCTCGACGAGGTCGCCGCCCACCCCGGCGTACGGACCAGACAGCTCGGGCTCGCGGGGGTGAGCGAGGAGTGCCGGCGCTGCCCGGTCGTCCGCTCCTGCGGCGGCGGGCTCTACACCCACCGCTACCGGTCGCGGCCCGGGGCGTCCCCCGGCGGCTTCGACAACCCCTCCGTGTACTGCGCCGACCTGACGGCCCTCATCGGCGGGATCGAGTCCCGTACCCGCGCCGAGACCGTCCCCGCGGCCGTGCACCGGCCCGGCGAACTCCTCGACGCCCAGCACGAACTGACCCGCTCGATGCTGGCCGAGCTGCACGCGGCGCTCGACGGCCGGGGCGGCGAGTCCTGGCAGGAGGCGTGGGAGCTGGCCAACGCCGTCGAGCGGACCTCCGACGGGCTCGACACGCTCTTCGCCCACCCCTACACCCGCACCTGGCTGGCCGGGGCGATCGCCGCCGCGCACGACGGACGGCCCGACGCGCCGGACCTCGCACGGCAGGTACGCGGCTATGTCGCCGCCGCCGTCCTGCGGGGCGGGCTGGACACGCCCGTACAGGTCCACCACCACGACGGTGTGCTCGTCCTGCCCACGCTCGGCGCGCTGCGGGTCGGCCCGCCGGGCGCCGGCGGCGAGGCCGAGGTGCGCCTCGCCGAGAAGGGGTTCGTGGTGCGCACCGGCGCCACCGAGCTGCGCGTCGTGCGCGCCGACGAGACCGCGGGGCCCTGGCGCCCCGTACGCCGCCTCGGCCGGGACGGGGCGCCCGATCTCGCGCTGGACGACATCGACCCGTACCGCGACACCTTCGACGCCCCCGCCCACCCGGGGCTCGGCCGGGAGGAGGCCGCCGACTGGAGCGGCCGGCTCGCGGCGGCCTGGGCGCTGCTGCGCGACGCCGTCCCCGACCAGGCCGCGTCGGCCGCCGTCACCCTCTCCACCCTGACCCCCCTGTGCGCCCCGAGCGCCGGGGAGAGCCGCGCGCGGGGGGCGGGACACGGCTACGGGGCGCTGGGCGTCCCCGTCGCGGGCACCCCCGGGACCCTGGCGCCCCTGCTGCTGCGCGGCTTCCGCCGGGCCACCCTGCGGGCGCTCACCGAGGTCACCGACCTCTACGCGCTGGACGGCGCCTGGCTGCGCCCCGCGCCCTGGCGGGAGAGACCGGTACCCGTCTCCGAACTGCTGGCCGGGGCCCACGAACGCGTGGGGCTCGCCGCCTACGACCGCCGCCACCTGGACCACGCCCTGCGGGCGCTGGACACCCTCCAGGACGCGGCCGAACTCACGGTCGGCGGGAAGAGCCTGCTGACCACCCTGCGTGCGGAGGCCGACCGTGTCTGAACCCCCCCGTGTCACGGAACCCGGGCCCACCGCCGAGGAACTCGCCCGCGACCTGGCGTCCCTGGGCGTCGTCCCCGGGACGACCCTGCTCGTCCACGCCTCCCTGAGCGGCACCGGACTGGACGCCGACACCCTGCGCACCGCCCTGCTGACGGCGCTGGGGGAGGACGGCACCCTCGTCGTGCCGGCCTTCACCGAGGACAACTCCGACTCCTCCGCCGCCCACCGGGCACGCATCGCCGGACTCTCCCGCCGCCAGGCCGCCGCGTTCCGCGCCGCCATGCCCGCCTTCGACGCGCGGACCACGCCCGGCACGGAGATGGGCCGGCTGGCCGAGTCCGTACGCACCGCAGAGGGAGCCGTACGCAGCGACCACCCGCAGAGCTCCTTCGCCGCGCTCGGGGCGCGCGCGGCCGAACTGCTGGCCGACCACCCGCTCCACAGCCATCTCGGCCCGGACTCCCCGCTCGGCGCCATGGCCGAGGCCGACGCGCGGGTCCTGCTGGTCAATGTGGGGTACGGCGCCTGCACCGCGTTCCATCTCGCCGAGTACCGGCCCGGCGCGACCACACGTTCTTATCACTGTGTGGTGAAAGCGCCGGACGGATCACCGCGCTGGGTGGAATATGAGGATGTGCACCTCGACGACAGTGATTTCGGGGCGATTGGAGCCGCGTTCCCCTGGGGACTTGAGCAGAAGGGACAACTGGGAGGGGTGGTCGGGCGCCTCTTCCCGATGAAGGACGCGGTGGCGCACGCCACGGTGTGGATGGCCGAGAAACGGCGTTGAACGACGTGGGTGTTCACCACAGGACGGGGGTCGTGTGCACGCGTCACCGCAGCAGCGAGCGGCCGACCATCGGCCGTACTTCTTCCTGAGCTACGCGCACACACCGAGGGACGGGGCCTCCGGGGCCGACCCCGACATGTGGGTGCAGAAGCTCTTCCGCGATCTGTCCGAGCACGTGATGGCCATGACGGACCTGCCGGCCGGGTCCCAGGCCGGATTCATCGACCGGGAGATGCGGTCGGGCGAGGGCTGGTCGGAGCGGCTCGCCGATGTGCTCGCCACCTGCCGGGTGTTCGTGCCGCTGTTCTCGCCGCGCTACTTCGCCAGCGAGATGTGCGGCAAGGAGTGGTACGCCTTCGCGCAGCGCGTCATCTACGAGCAGGCGAAGAACAACACCACGGCCGAGGCGATCGTCCCGGCCCTGTGGGTCCCCGTACCGGCGAAGCAACTGCCGGGCCCCGCCGAGCGGTTGCAGTTCAACCACCGGGACTTCGGGGACCGTTACGTCACCGACGGGCTCTACGGGCTGATCAAACTCCGGATATTCGAGGACGAGTACCAGCGGGCCGTCTACGAACTCGCCAAGCGCATCGTCAGCGTCGCCGACACCGCCGCGATAGGCCCCGGGCGCCCCGTCGACTACCGCAGCGCGCCCAGCGCCTTCGGTGCCAGCGGCGGGCCCCGCCCGATGCAGGTCACCGTGGCCGCGCCCACCCGGCACGGGCTGCCGGAGGGCCGCAGGGCCGACTACTACGGCGGTATGGCCCAGGACTGGAACCCCTACCACCCGGACTCCGCAAGGCCGTTGGCCTATGTCGCCCGGGATCTGGTGCGCTCCCTCAACTACCAGGCGGACATCGTCTCGTTCGACGAGGTGTCCGTCCCCCACGAAGGCAAACAGGCCCCCGTACGGCCGGAGATACTGCTGGTCGACCGGTGGGCCCTCCACGACGAGGAACAGCGTGAGCGGCTCGCCGCGTTCGACGCCGAACACCGCCCCTGGGTGAGCGTCGTCGTCCCGTGGAACCGCGAGGACGAACAGAGCCGGTCGGCCCAGGCCGAGTTGAGCGAGAAGCTCGAACAGACCATGCCCAAGAAGATGGGGCAGGGCCGCGCCGCCTGCCGCGCCGCCGCCAAGGGCGTGCCCAGCATGGAGGCGTTCGGCCAGATCCTGCCCCAGGTCGTCGAAGCGGCGGCCCAGCAGTACCTGAGACACGCGGAGGTCTATCCGCCCGCCGGCGGCAGTCACACCGAACGCCCCCGGCTGCGCGGCCCGATGGCCGCCGAGTACGCCACGACGCACTACGTTCCCCAGACGCACGACCTGGCGCCCGATGCGGAGGACACGGATGACAGCACGTCGTGACGGACGCATCGTCACCTTCTACTCGTACAAGGGCGGTACGGGCCGCACCATGGCCCTGGCCAATACGGCCTGGATCCTGGCCGCCAACGGAAAGCGCGTCCTCGCGGTCGACTGGGACCTGGAAGCCCCCGGCCTGCACCGCTTCTTCCACCCCTTCCTCGACCCCTCGACCCTCGGCGCGACCACCGGGGTCATCGACCTGATCACGGAGTACGCCTGGGCCGCGACCAGCCCGGCGGAGCGCTCCGACGACTGGCACCGCGACTACGCGCGCATCCGGCCGCACGCCGTCTCCCTCACCCCGGAACACCTCGGCTGGGAGTTCCCCGACGGCGGCACCCTCGACTTCGTCTCGGCGGGACGGCAGAACCGCGAGTACTCGGCGACCGTCTCCACCTTCGACTGGGACAACTTCTACGACCGGCTCGGCGGCGGCCACTTCTTCGACGCGCTGCGCGAGGACATGAAGGCCCACTACGACTACGTCCTCATCGACAGCCGCACCGGCCTCAGCGACATCGCCGACATCTGCACCGTCCACCTGCCCGACGTCCTCGTCGACTGCTTCACCCTCAGCGACCAGTCCATCGACGGCGCCGCCGCGGTCGCCCGCCAGATCGACGAGCGGTACGCCGGCCGGGGCATCCGGATCTTTCCCGTACCGATGCGCATCGACGAGGGCGAGAAGGAGAAGGCCGACGCCGGACGGGCCCTGGCCCGGCTGAAGTTCGACCGGTTCCCCGCCGGGCTCACCGGGGAACGCCTCACCGCCTACTGGGGCGCGGTGGAGATCCCGTACCGCCCCTACTACGCGTACGAGGAGACCCTGGCGACCTTCGGGGACGAGGCCGGACTCTCCAACTCCCTGCTCTCCGCCTTCGAACGGCTCACCGCCTATGTCACCGAGGGCGCCGTCACCACCATGCCCGCGGTCGGCGACGAGACCCGGCTGCGGATCAGGGACGCCTTCACCCGGCGCAGGCCCGCCCTCCCCGCCGACCTCTACCTCAGCTACGTGGCCGAGAACCGGATGTGGGCCGACTGGATCGAATCCGTCCTCAGCCGGGCCGGGTTCCGCGTCGTGCCGCGCGACGTCTCCGCGGAGCCGCCCGCCGCGCCCCGGGGCGGCGACACCGGCTCGCTCTCGATCCACCACGACAACACCAGCCGTACGGTCGTACTGCTCTCCGCCGCCTACCTCAAGTCCGCGCGGGCCGTGGAGGTCTGGTCGCGCTCCGCCTCCGAGGACCCCGGCGGCGCCCGGCGCCGGCTGCTGCCGGTGCGCGTCGGCGACGTACGGCTCACCGCCCCCTACATCGACCGCAACCCCGTGGACCTCTTCCGCCTGGACGAGACACACGCCACCACCGCGCTGCTGCGCGCCCTGGAGCGGCCCGTCCAGCTCGCCGACGCCGTCGCGCCCGGCCCCCGTTTCCCCGGCACCGTACCCAAGATCTGGAACGCCCCGGCCCGCAACGCCGGCTTCACCGGGCGCTCCGCCGTCCTGGAGCGGATGCGCGACCAGCTCGGCGGCGGGATGGCCGTCGTCCTGCCGCAGCCGCAGACCCTGTACGGGCTCGGCGGCATCGGCAAGACCCAGGTGGCGCTGGAGTACGTGCACCGCTTCATGGCCGACTACGACCTGGTCTGGTGGATCTCCTCGGAGCAGACCGCCGACGTGGTCGCCTCCCTCGCGGAGCTGGCCGTCCGGCTCGGCGCGCGGGGCGGCGACGACATGGCCGCCGCCTCGATGGAGGCGGTCGACCTGCTGCGGCGCGGGGTGCCGTCCAGCCGCTGGCTGCTGGTCTTCGACAACGCGGACGACCCCGAGATGGTCCAGCGCTACTTCCCGCCGGGCGGCCCCGGCCATGTCCTGGTCACCTCGCGCAACCAGACCTGGTCGAGTTACGGGGACGCGCTGCCCGTCGACGTCTTCCTGCGCGAGGAGTCCGTCGAACACCTCCAGCGGCGCGCCCCCGGGCTCAGCCCGGTCGACGCGGACAAGGTGGCCACCGCCGTCGGCGACCTGCCGCTCGCCGTCGAACAGGCCGCCGCCTGGATCGCGGAGACCGCCACGCCCGTCTCCGAGTACCTGGACCAACTGGGCCAGCAGGCGGCCGGGGTGCTGGCGCTCAACCAGCCGGCCGGCTACCCCGAACCGGTCGCCGCGACGTGGAACATCTCCATCGACCGGCTGAAGGAGCGCTCACCCGCCGCGGTACGGCTGCTCCAGCTCTGCGCCTTCTTCGCCCCGGAGCCGATCTCCGCGAACCTCCTCTACAGCAAGGAGATGATCGAGGCGCTCAAGCCGTACGACATCTCGCTCCAGGAGACGCTGGTGCTGGGCCGGGTCATCCGGGAGATCGGCCGGTTCGCGCTGGCCAAGGTGGACCAGGTGGGCAACAGCATCCAGGTGCACCGGCTGGTCCAGGCGATCATCCGGGCCCAGCTCACCGAGGAGGAGCAGCGGGACGCCCGGCACGCCGTCCACCGGATCCTCGCGGGGGCCAGGCCCGACGGCGACGAGCCGATCGACAACCCCGGCACCTGGGACCGGTTCAACACGATCTGGCCCCACCTCATCACCTCGGAGGCGAGCCTGTGCCGGCGCCCCGAGACCCGCCGGCTGCTGATCGACCGGGTGCGCTACCTGTGGAAGCGCGGCGATCTGCCGGCCGCCTTCGAACTCGCCGGGGAGCTGCGCGAGCTGTGGCGCGAGACGCTCGGCAACGACGACCCGCAGTATCTGTATCTGCGCTTCCACCTCTCCAACATCTTCCGCTCGCAGGGCCGTTACGTGGAGGCGCGGGAGCTGGACGAGGAGACCCTGGCCCGGCAGCGCCGGGTGCTCGGGGCGACCCATCCGCACACGTACATGACCACCAGCGGTCTGGCGATGGACCTCGGCACGCTCGGCGAGTACGCCAAGGCGATGGAGCTGGCCACCGAGGCCCACGAGGGGTTCAGCGGGATCTTCCACGAGTCCCACCCGAGGACGCTCGCCGCCGCCAACAACCGCGCGCTGAACCTGCGCATGGTCGGCCGGTACGCGCACGCGCGCGAGATGGACCAGGAGGTCTTCGACCGGCGGACCGAGGTGCTGGGCCCGGAGCACCCGTACACGCTCTCCTCCGCCACCAGCCTCGGGCGCGACCTGCGGGAGATCGGCCGGTACGAGGACTCGGTCGCGCTGCTCAGCCGGACGTACGCGCTCTACAAGGAGCGGATGGGGCGGGCGTTCCCCGGGACCCTCGCGGCGGCCAAGAGCCTCGCCGTGTCGCTGCGCAGGGCGGGGATGCTGGAGGACGCGCGGCGGCTCACCACGGCCACCAGGAACCGCTACCGGGCCAAGTACGGCGCGGACACCAACCCGGACACGCTCGCCTGCGACCTCAACCTGGCCGCCGACCACTTCGCGGCCGGGGAGCCGGTGGCCGCCAGGGACCTGGCGCAGGAGGTCGTCGACCAGTATCTGCGGGTGCCGGGCGCCCGGCACCCGTACACCCTCGCCGCGATCAACAACCTCGGGCTCTTCCACTGGGGTTGCGGGGCACCGGAGTTGGCGCAGCAGCTCCTCCAGGGCGCGCTGCGGACGATGCGGGAGGTGCTGGGCGACGAGCATCCGCACACGCTCTTCTGCACGGTCAGTCTCGCCAACGCCAAGGCGGACCTCGGCGAGCTGGACGAGGCGCTGGTGACCGAGCGGAGCGCCGTCGCGGGGCTGCGGGTCTCGCTGGGCGCGCGCCATCCGGAGACGCTGGCCGTCACCTCCAACATGTGCGTGACGCTGGGGGCGCTGGGCCGCAAGGGCGAAGCGGCGCAGCTCCGGGTGGAGACCGTGGAGGAGCTGGTCAGGCTGCTGGGCGAGGAGCACGCGCTGACCCGTTTCGCGCGGGACGACCGGCGGGTCTACCGGGACCTGGAGCCGCTGGCGGTGTGAGACCTGCCGTACGTACGGCGCCGGGCCCCCGCCCGGCGCCGTACGTCCCGGCCCGTTCGGCCTGTTCGGTCGGCTCAGTCGGCCAGCAGCCAGGTGAGGCTTCTGGGCAGGGCGTGCAGGGAGGCGAAGTGTGCCGCGGCCGGCTCCAGGACGACCGTGGCGCCCGGGATGCGCTCCCCGAGCCAGCGGGCGTGGCCGACCGGTGAGAAGACGTCCTTCTCGCCGTGCCAGAGCAGCACCGGCGTACGGATGTCGGCGGGGTCGAACCCCCACGGACTGGCGAAGGCCACCGCGTCGTCGATCCAGCCGTACGCCGAATCGCTCAGCCCCTCCTGGTAGTTGCGCAGCAGCATCCTTCTGAGTCCGGCGTCGGAGACCACCATGCGGTCCGAGTCGGTCAGTTCCCGGCGCAGGTCGTCCAGGAGCTGTACCGGGTTCTCGCGGATGGCGGCGGCGCGCGGGATCAGCCGGGCCGCCACGCCCGCCGGGTCCTTCGCCGCGGTGGTGTACGCCGCGACGTTGGACGGGGCCATGCCCTCGAACCAGTCGAGGCCGTCCGCGTCCCAGGGCGCGAGCGGCACCAGCGCCGCCGCCCGGGTCACCCGGTCCGGCATCAGCGCCGCGCACGCCAGGGCGTGCGGCGCGCCGCCGGAGCGGCCCGCGACGGCGAACCGGTCGAGGCCGAGGGCGTCGGCGATCGTCGCCACGTCCTGGGCCACATCGGCCACACTGCGTCCTTCGAGCCGGTCCGAACCGCCGTACCCCGGCCGGTCGTAGGCGATGAGCTGCATGCCCCGCTGGTACAGCACCATGCCACGCGGCGCGGGTCCGAGCCTGCTGCCCGGGGTGCCGTGCAACAGGAAGACCGGTCTGCCGCGCGGGTCCCCCAGACGCTCCACCATCAGATGCCGCCCGTCCGCCGCGCGCACCCGACGTCGCAACCCCCTGCCCCTTTCATCCGGCGTGCTCCGATGTACATGCCCCATGCAGGCACCGTGAGCCTGCATTCCCCGCCGCCGAGGTGCTTACCCCTCGGCGCGCCATGACCGGCTCGAATCGCCTGTAGGAGAGCCCGGTTCAGGACGATTGTCCCGGATGGGAGCTGATGGCGTAAGGAGGCCCGCGCGAACGCGCCGGTGGTACCGGTGCGGCCGGGGTACGGGAGGGGCAGGAGTTGTTTTCGGACAGGTCCAGTCCTCACCCGTGGGTGATGTGGTGGTTGCGTCAGGTGTTCGCGAAACGGAACGGAGGGGCCGGGGCATATGTCATGCCCCTGCCATGGAGCTGCCGTCCCCTCGCGGGCGCGAAGGCGTCGTACGCGCCGTCGGATGCCGCCGAACGCGCCGGAGCGCAATGTGTTGGTCATGTGTGCGTCCTGAAGTCGACCTTGTGTGCGACCGCCGGATCTCGGAATAGTGGGCGGCTCGTCCTCCGTATCGGTGCACCCCACATGCATCGGCACGGTCCCCACAGGAGGTTGACGTTGAACCATCGGCGTATGTCCAGGAAGCGCACCACGATCGCGGGCGGGGCGGCGATCGCCGTGATCGTCGCGGGATTCACCTTGCAGAATGCGAACGCCAGTGAGGACACCCCTCAGTTCGCCGTGAAGACCCTCACCGCGAAGGCGGCCGGAAACCTCGGATCGACCCTCGACAAGGACCTCGGTGCCGCCGCGGCCGGCTCGTACTACGACGCGACCGCCAAGGCGCTCGTCGTGAACGTCGTCGACCAGCAGGCCGCGGAGAGCGTCCGTCAGGCGGGCGGCAAGGCGAGACTGGTTCAGAACACCCTCGCCGACCTGAAGAGCGCCCGGCAGACCCTCACCGCCGACGCGTCCGTCCCGGGCACGTCGTGGTCGGTCGACCCGGTGGCCAACAAGGTGGTCGTCACGGCCGACCGTACGGTCAAGGGCGCGGCCTGGGAGAAGCTCAGCGGCGTCGTGGAGAAGCTCGGCGCCAAGGCCGAACTGAAGCGGACGGCGGGGGAGTTCAAGCCCCTCGTCGCGGGCGGCGACGCCATCACGGGCGGCGGCTCGCGCTGCTCGCTCGGCTTCAACGTGGTGAAGGACGGCGAGCCGTACTTCGTCACCGCCGGGCACTGCACCGAGTCCATCCAGAGCTGGTCCGACACACAGGGGCAGCAGATCGGCACGACCGAGGGCTCGACCTTCCCGGGCAGCGACTTCGGTCTGGTCAAGTACACCGCCGACGTGGACCACCCGAGCGAGGTGAACCTGTACGACGGCAGCAGCCAGCAGATCACCGAGGCGGGCGACGCGACGGTCGGCCAGGAGGTCGTCCGCAGCGGCTCCACGACCCAGGTGCACGACGGCGAGGTGACCGGGCTCGACGCCACCGTGAACTACGGCAACGGCGACATAGTCAACGGCCTCATCGAGACCACCGTCTGCGCCGAGCCGGGCGACAGCGGCGGCTCCCTCTTCGCCGGGGAGACCGCGCTCGGCCTGACCTCGGGCGGCAGCGGTGACTGCGACTCGGGCGGCCAGACGTTCTTCCAGCCCGTGACGGCGGCGCTCGCCGAGTACGGCGCCGAGATCGGCTGACCGTACGGCACGCGACAGCGGAGGGGGGGCGGGCCCCACAGTGTGTTTGCGGGCCCGCCCCCCCCCCGCCGCGGGGGGGGCGCGCGGCGGGGGGGGGGGGGGGGGCGGCGCGGCGCGCCGCCGCGGGCCCGCGCCGCGGCGCGCGCCCCC
>NZ_JBHZDA010000099.1:21009-26966 GCF_042755665.1 Streptomyces sp. NPDC059142 | reverse complement strand
GCCCCCCGTCGCGGGTGCGGGGGCCACAGCGGTGCCGGGAGGTGGGTACGGTCAGACGAGCGCGCCGCCCGGCAGTTCGACCTTCGCGCCCAGCTCCACGAGCTTGTCCATGAAGTTCTCGTAACCGCGGTTGATCAGATCGATCCCGTGCACCCGGGACGTGCCCTGGGCCGCCAGAGCCGCGATCAGATACGAGAAACCGCCCCGCAGGTCGGGGATGACCAGATCGGAGCCCTGGAGCCGCGTGGGGCCCGACACGACCGCGGAGTGCAGGAAGTTCCGCTGCCCGAAGCGGCAGTCCGAGCCGCCCAGGCACTCCCGGTAGAGCTGGATGTGCGCGCCCATCTGGTTGAGCGCCGAGGTGAACCCGAGCCGCGACTCGTACACCGTCTCGTGGACGATGGAGAGCCCCGACGCCTGCGTCAGCGCCACCACCAGCGGCTGCTGCCAGTCGGTCTGGAAACCGGGGTGCACGTCCGTCTCCAGCGCGATCGCGTTGAGCGAGCCGCCCGGATGCCAGAAGCGGATGCCCTCGTCGTCGATCTCGAACGCGCCGCCCACCTTGCGGTAGGTGTTGAGGAACGTCATCATCGACCGCTGCTGAGCGCCGCGTACGTAGATGTTCCCCTCGGTGGCCAGCGCCGCCGAAGCCCAGGACGCGGCCTCCAGACGGTCCGGCAGCGCGCGGTGCGTGTAGCCGTCCAGCCGGTCGACCCCGGTGATCCGGATCGTCCGGTCGGTGTCCATCGAGATGATCGCGCCCATCTTCTGGAGCACGCAGATCAGATCCTCGATCTCCGGCTCCACCGCGGCGTTCGACAGCTCCGTGACGCCCTCGGCCAGAACGGCCGTCAGCAGCACCTGCTCCGTCGAGCCGACCGACGGGTACGGCAGCCGGATCTTCGTGCCGCGCAACCGCTGCGGGGCCTCCAGATACTGCCCGTCCGCGCGCTTCTCGATCGTCGCGCCGAACTGGCGCAGCACGTCGAAGTGGAAGTCGATCGGCCGGCCGCCGATGTCACAGCCACCGAGACCGGGGATGAACGCGTGGCCGAGCCGGTGCAGCAGCGGTCCGCAGAAGAGGATCGGGATACGGGACGAACCCGCGTGCGCGTCGATGTCGGCGACGTTGGCACTCTCGACATGGGTCGGGTCGAGGATCAGCTCGCCCGGTTCGTCGCCGGGGCGCACGGTCACGCCGTGGAGCTGGAGCAGTCCCCGCACCACCCGCACGTCGCGGATGTCGGGCACATTGCGCAGCCGGCTCGGGCCGCTGCCCAGAAGGGCGGCGACCATGGCCTTCGGCACCAGGTTCTTCGCGCCGCGGACCCGGATCTCGCCCTCCAGCGGGGTGCCGCCGTGAACAAGCATTACATCGTCAGTGCCGGTCATGAATCTCGCGTTCCGGAGTGGGCGGGCGGGTGGCCAAGGAAAAGGGTACGGCTCCTCACCCCCTGTGCCGTAAGGCCCGGGCGGCGGCGGATACGTAATGGACACGTACGGGAACGCCCTTGATACGTACGGTGGAACGTCCCTCGCGCAGGGTCACCGGCACGGCCCGCCGCCGTCCGTGCGCTCCCGTTGCCGCCGTGCGCCCTGAGCTGCGCGCACGCCCACTGTGCCGGGCACGCCCCGCGGACGGCGAATATGCGGGATCATGTCTCGCATGACCGAGGTGTCCTCGCTCACAGGGCGGCTGCTCGTCGCGACACCCTCCCTGGCGGACCCGAATTTCGAGCGCGCGGTCGTCCTGCTGCTCGATCACGACGACAAGGGCTCGCTCGGCGTCGTCCTCAACAGGCCCACGCCGGTGGGCGTCGCGGACATCCTGGAACCCTGGGGCGAGCTGGCGGGCGAGCCCGGCGTGGTCTTCCAGGGCGGACCCGTCTCGCTGGACTCGGCGCTGGGGCTCGCCGTGATCCCGGGCGACGAGGGGCCGTTGGGGTGGCGCAGGGTGTACGGGGCGATCGGCCTCGTCGATCTGGAGACCCCGCCGGAGCTGCTCGCGCGGGCGCTCGGCTCGCTGCGCATCTTCGCCGGGTACGCGGGCTGGGGTCCGGGCCAGCTCGAAGGGGAGCTGCGCGAAGGCGCCTGGTACGTGGTGGAGTCCGAGCCGGGGGACGTCTCGTCGCCGCGTCCGGAGAGCCTGTGGCGGGCGGTGCTGCGCAGACAGCGCAGCGAGCTGGCGATGGTCGCGACGTACCCGGACGACCCCTCGCTCAATTGACGTGGCCCCCGCGGGGGCCACGGTGACCGGGCGGGCCCGCGGCGCGCGGGCCGGCCTCCGGCGGCCGGGGGGATGACATGCGCGCTCCCGGTGGTGGCTTGAACTCGCCACTGGGTGCACCGTGCGCGGCGTGTCGGCGCGACGGGCGTCCGTCCGGCTGCGGAGTGCACGGACCCGGCTACTCCGTGATGCCTCAGGCGTGGGTACCCTTGGTTCCCATGAGCACTCTTGAGCCCGATCGCGGGGCAGGTACAAGCACCCTCGTGGAGCCGACACCCCAGGTGTCGCACGGTGACGGCGACCACGAGCGCTTCGCCCACTACGTCCAGAAGGACAAGATCATGGCGAGTGCGCTCGACGGCACTCCCGTGGTCGCGTTGTGCGGGAAGGTCTGGGTGCCGGGGCGCGACCCCAAGAAGTACCCGGTCTGCCCGATGTGCAAGGAGATCTACGAGTCCATGGGCCCCGGCGGGGACAAGGACAAGGGGAAGAGCGGCAAGGACAGCGGCAAGAAGTAGCCGCCCGCCCTCCGTTCCGTACGGCCCCCGGGGCACCGCGTACACGCGGCGCCCCGGGGGCCGTACGCGTTCCCGCGCCCCGCGACGGGGGACTCGGCGGGAGGCTCCGGACGGCCGGTTCCGGCCGCCGGGGACGGGCCGGCGCGATCCGGCCGCGGACCAGGCCGCGCACCCGGTCGCTGACCAGGTCGCCGGGCTCCCGGGTCTGGGAGCCGCCGATCCCGGGTAGGCAAGCGGTCCCGGGCCGGCCCGTCCGGGACCCGGCGCCGGCGCGGCGCCGGCCACCGGAAACCCGGCGCGGAGGAGCGACCCCCCATGGACCTGATCCCCGACCCCCTGCGCTCGTGGCCCGCGCCGCGCACCGCGGAGGCGTTCCCGCTCGACGCGGAGACCGCCGTGGCCGCCGGGCCCGGCACGGAGGGCGTCGCCCACTGGCTCCGTACCACCGTGGGCGCCGCCACCGGGCTGCCCCTGCTCCCCGACACCGGGACGGGCTCCGGCGACAACCTGATCGTCCTCGGGATCAGCGGGGACATCGCCCGCGAACAGGTCCCCGAGGGCTACCGGATCACCGTCGGCGCCGACGCGGTCCGGCTCGACGGCGGGAGCGCCGCCGGGGTCTTCTGGGCCGCGCAGACCCTCCGTCAGCTCCTCGGCCCCGACGCGTTCCGCGCGGCGCCGCTGGCGTCCGGACGCCATTGGTCCGTACCCCTGACGGTCATCGAGGACGCGCCGCGCTTCGCGTGGCGGGGGATGATGCTCGACGTCGCACGCCACTTCACCCCCAAGGACGACATCCTGCGGTGGCTGGATCTGCTCGCCGCCCACAAGCTGAACGTCTTCCACTTCCATCTCACCGACGACCAGGGCTGGCGTGTCGAGATCAGGAGCCGGCCGCGGCTGACCGAGGTGGGCGCCTGGCGGGCCCGCACCAAATGGGGGCACCGCGCGTCGGACCTGTGGGACGAGAGACCCCACGGCGGCTACTACACGCAGGACGACATCCGCGAGATCGTCGCGTACGCCGCCGCGCGCCACATCACCGTCGTCCCCGAGATCGAGATCCCGGGCCATTCGCAGGCCGCCATCGCCGCGTACCCGGAACTCGGCAACACGGACGTCGTGGACACGGCCTCCCTCACCGTCTGGGACACCTGGGGCGTCAACGAGAACGTCCTCGCCCCCACCGACCACACCCTCCGGTTCTACGAGGACGTCTTCACCGAGATACTCGATCTCTTCCCCGCCGACACCTCGCCGTTCATCCACGTCGGCGGCGACGAGTGCCCCAAGGACCAGTGGAAGCGCTCCCCGGCCGCCCAGGCCAGGATCCGCGAACTCGGCCTTGCCGACGAGGACGGACTCCAGTCCTGGTTCATCCGCCACTTCGACGGCTGGCTCACCGCGCGCGGGCGGCGCCTGATCGGCTGGGACGAGATCCTGGAGGGCGGCCTCGCGCCGGGCGCCGCCGTCTCCTCCTGGCGCGGTTACGCGGGCGGCGTCGCCGCGGCACGCGCCGGTCACGACGTCGTCATGTGCCCGGAACAGCACGTCTACCTGGACCACCGTCAGGCGCCCGGCGACGACGAGCCGATGCCCATCGGATACGTCCGCACCCTGGAGGACGTCTACCGCTTCGAGCCCGTGCCCCCGCACCTCACCGAGGAGGAGGCCGCCCATGTCCTCGGCACCCAGGCCAACGTCTGGACCGAGGTGATGCAGGACCGTTCCCGCGCGGACTACCAGGTCTTCCCGCGCCTGGCCGCGTTCGCCGAGGTCGCCTGGTCGGCCCTGCCCGCCCCGGGGGAACGTGATTTCGCCGACTTCGAGCAGCGGATGACGGAGCACTACCGGCGCCTCGACGCCCTCGGGGTCGCCTACCGGCCGCCGGCCGGCCCGCTGCCCTGGCAGCGCAGGCCCGGCGTCGCGGGACGGCCGCTGGAGGGGGCGCCACCGCAGGTCTGAGCGGACCGGGCCCCGTACCGGGCGGACTTCGGGCCCGTTCCCGGCCGGTGCGGAGCCCGGTCCGGGGGCGGTTCCCGGCCGGTCCCGGCCACGAGGAGACGCGCCGCACTCCGTGTCACCCCGGGCGGATAAGTCATACAACGACCGCCGAAGAGTGGCATTCCGCATGTGACGGCGAAGAGGGGTGAAAGCGGACCTTCCCCCTGGTCGGGGACGGATGCGCCCTTCGTGGACCCTCGCGTCGCCGGGCCCGGAAGATGTGCCAGAGTTGCCACGTCCGGCCTGTGAGCACGTACGGTACGGCAACACAGGCGGGACACCGGGACACCGGAAAGGGGCAGTGGGGTTGACCACGCACGCACCGCAGACGGCGCAGTTCGTGACGCTGCCGGCCTCGCTCGACGAGGCCGTCGCGGCGCTCACGGAGATGCCTGCCGCCGTGCCCGTCGCAGGTGGCACCGACCTGATGGCGGCCGTCAACAAGGGCCAGTTGAGGCCCGCCGGACTGGTCGGCCTCGGCCGGATCAGTGAACTGCGCGGCTGGCACTACCAGGACGGCCACGCCCTGCTCGGCGCCGGCCTCACCCACGCCCGCATGGGCAGGCCCGACTTCGCGGCCCTCATCCCCGCGCTCGCCGCGTCCGCGCGCGCCGCCGGGCCGCCCCAGATCCGTAACGCCGGCACCCTCGGCGGCAACATCGCCACCGCCGCCCCGACCGGCGACGCCCTGCCCGTCCTCGCCGCGCTCGAAGCCGACCTGGTGGTCGCGGGGCCCGGCGCCGCGCGCCGCGAGATCCCCGTCTCCCACCTCCTGGCGGGACGCGAGATGCTCGCCCCCGCCGAACTCATCGGCTTCGTCCGCGTACCGCTGCTGCACGCGCCCCAGGTCTTCCTCAAGGCCACGGGACGGACCGGCCCCGGCCGCGCCACCGCGTCCGTCGCCGTCGTCCTCGACCCGGCGCGGCGCGGTGTGCGCTGCGCGGTCGGCGCGATCGCCCCGATGCCGCTGCGCCCGCTGGAGGCGGAGCGCTGGATCGCCTCGCTGATCGACTGGGACGGCGCGCGCGGACTCGCGCAGGAGGCGCTCGCCGCGTTCGGCGAGTACGTCGCCGCCGCGTGCATCCCGGACCCGCCGCCGCCCGTCGACGGAGGAGAGGCGCGGGCGCCGGGCGCCCCCCGTCCGCCCCGGGCGCGGGCCGGCGCCCCCCGGGGCCGCCGAGGACGGGGGGGCGCGGGGGGGTGGCCAC
>NZ_JBHZDA010000099.1:0-20999 GCF_042755665.1 Streptomyces sp. NPDC059142 | reverse complement strand
CATCGCTCCACTCACTCTCTCTCACCCTCCACAAGCGGCGGTCGCGTCTGTGGGGTATACGCGACACCCACACCTCCGTACCCCCGCCCCCCCCGGCGCCAACACCCCCACCGCCGCCCCCCCCGGCGCCGTCCGCCGCCGTACTGCACCTGCGGCGGACCGTCGCCGCGCTGGCCCGACGAGCACTGGGGAGGGCGCTGTCGTGACCACCAACGACCATTCCGGATCCGGCCAGGGCCCCGGCCAGGACGGCGCGCACCAGGGCGGCTGGCAGCCGGTCCCGCACGGCGGCGACTACGACGCCGAGGCGACCGCCTTCGTCCAACTGCCGCCCGAGGACTCCCTGGACGCGCCCCTGGCCGCCCCCGGGCACGGCTACGTACCGCCCAGCATCGACCCACAGGCCCCCGGCGACCCGTCACGGCCCGATCCGTCCGCGCCCGGCGGCTGGGCCGCCCAGCCCGTGGCAGGGGCCCAGGACGCCGCGTACGACCAGGGCGGCGACTACGGCCAGAGCGGGTACGGCCACGGCGGCTACGGACCCGGCGGCTACGAACCGCAGGGCACGAGCCACTGGAACTTCAGCGAGGTCGTCCAGGAATCGGGCGCCCCGTCCGCCGACGCCCCCGCCGAACCCACCGGCCAGTGGACGATCCCGGTCGCCGGGGGCGACCTCCCGGACGAGTCCGGCGAGTTCAGCACGTCCGTACTGGCCTCCCAGTGGGCCGGCGACGCCCCGCCCGCGACCCTGCCCGGCGGCGCCGCCGCCCCGTGGGCGCAGGAACCGGCCGAGGACACCTCCGTACCCGAGCCCGCCCCGGAGCCCGAGGCCGCGCCCGTACCGGAGCCGGAAGCGGCCCCCGCGGCGGACCACACGCCCGACGCCGCACCGGATCACGACTTCGCCCCGCTCACCCACAGCAACGACAGCGCCGAACACCCCTCGGGCTCCTACGTGCTGCGCGTCAACGGCGCCGACCGCCCCGTCACCGACGCCTGGATCGGCGAGTCGCTCCTGTACGTGCTGCGCGAACGCCTCGGCCTCGCGGGCGCCAAGGACGGCTGCTCCCAGGGCGAGTGCGGCGCCTGCAACGTCCAGGTCGACGGCCGGCTCGTCGCCTCCTGCCTGGTCCCCGCCGCGACCGCCGCCGGATCCGAGGTCCGTACGGTCGAGGGCCTCGCCGTCGACGGCGAACCCTCCGACGTCCAGCGGGCCCTGGCGGCCTGCGGAGCCGTCCAGTGCGGCTTCTGCGTCCCCGGCATGGCCATGACCGTCCACGACCTCCTGGAGGGCAACCACGCCCCCACGGAGCTGGAGACCCGCCAGGCGCTCTGCGGCAACCTCTGCCGCTGCTCCGGCTACCGCGGCGTCCTCGACGCCGTCGGCGAGGTCGTCGCCGAACGCAAGGCGAGCGCGGAAGCCGCGGCCGCCGCCTCCGAGGAAGCGCGCATCCCGCACCAGGCACCCCCGGGGACCGGCGCCGCCGGTGACCCGAACCCGCACCCGCACTCGCCCGACGGAGGCATGGCGTGAGCAACGACGCGGCCACCGGGACCGTGCTCGACGGTCCCCACCAGGAGCCGCCCGCGCACGGCCTCGGAGCCTCACTCGCGCCGGCCGACGCGCGGGCGAAGACCGAGGGCACGTTCCCGTACGCCGCCGACCTGTGGGCCGAGGGCCTGCTGTGGGCGGCCATCCTGCGCTCGCCGCACCCGCACGCCCGTATCGTCTCCGTCGACACGGCCGCCGCCGCGGACATGCCCGGCGTACGCGCCGTCGTCACCCACACCGACATCCCCGGTGACTCCGCCTACGGCAGGAGCGTCGTCGACCGCCCCGTCTTCGCCGCCGACGTCGTACGTCACCACGGCGAGGCCATCGCCGCCGTCGCCGCCGACCACCCCGACACGGCCCGGCTCGCCGCCGCCGCCATCGCCGTCGAGTACGAGATCCTCGAACCGGTCACCGACCCGGAGAAGGCGTTCGCCGCCGAACCGCTCCACCCCGACGGCAACCTCATCCGCCACATCCCGCTGCGCTACGGCGACCCCGACCTCACCGGCGAGGTCATCGTCGAAGGGCTCTACCGCATCGGCCGCCAGGACCCCGCACCCATCGGCGCCGAAGCGGGCCTCGCCGTACCGAGACCGGACGGCGGCGTCGAGATCTACACCGCCTCCACCGACCCGCACACCGACCGCGACCTGGCCGCCGCCTGCTTCGGCCTCGACCCCGAACAGGTCAAGGTCGTCGTCACCGGCGTGCCCGGCGCCACCGGCGACCGCGAGGACCCCGGCTTCCAGATCCCGCTGGGGCTCCTCGCCCTGCGCACCGGCTGCCCCGTCAAACTCGCCGCCAGCCGCGAGGAGTCCTTCCTCGGCCACGCCCACCGCCACCCCACCCTGCTGCGCTACCGCCACCACGCGGACGCCGAGGGCCGCCTCGTCAAGGTCGAGGCCCAGATCCTGCTGGACGCGGGCGCCTACGCCGACGCCTCCGCCGAATCCCTCGCGGCGGCCGTCGCCTTCGCCTGCGGCCCGTACGTCGTCCCGCACGCCTTCATCGAGGGCTGGGCCGTACGCACCAACAACCCGCCCTCCGGCCATGTCCGCGGCGAGGGCGCCATGCAGGTCTGCGCGGCGTACGAGGGCCAGATGGACAAGCTCGCGGCCAGACTCGGCCTGGAACCGGCCGAACTGCGCCTGCGCAACGTCCTCGCCACCGGCGACATCCTCCCCACCGGCCAGACGGTGACCTGCCCCGCCCCGGTCGCCGAACTCCTCACCGCCGTACGCGACTACCCGCTGCCCGCCCTGCCCAAGGACACCCCGGAGGCCGCCTGGCTGCTCCCCGGCGGCCCCGAGGGCGCGGGCGAACCGGGCGCGGTACGGCGCGGGGTCGGCTACGCGCTGGGCATGGTCCACATGCTCGGCGCGGAGGGCGCCGACGAGGTCTCCACGGCGACCGTGAAGGTCCACGACGGCATCGCCACGGTCATCTGCGCCGCCGTCGAGACCGGCCAGGGCTTCACCACCCTCGCCCGCCAGATCGTCCAGGAGACCCTGGGCATCGAGGAGGTCCAGGTCGCCCCGGTCGACACGGACCAGCCCCCGGCGGGCCCGGCGGCCCACGGCCGGCACACCTGGGTCTCGGGCGGCGCGGTCGAACGCGCGGCGAAGATGGTCCGTACGCAGCTTCTCCAGCCGCTGGCCCACAAGTTCGGGATGTCCACCGAGCTGCTCCAGATCACCGACGGCAAGATCACCTCGTACGACGGCGTGCTCTCCACGACCGTCACCGAGGCGATGGACGGCAAGGAACTCTGGGCCACGGCCCAGTGCCGCCCCCACCCCACGGAACCCCTCGACGACGCGGGCCAGGGCGACGCCTTCGTCGGCATGGCCTTCTGCGCGATCCGCGCCGTGGTCGACGTCGACATCGAACTCGGCTCGATCCGGGTCGTGGAGATGGCCGTGGCGCAGGACGTCGGCCGGGTCCTCAACCCGGCGCAGCTCGCCACCCGTATCGAGGCCGGCATCACCCAGGGCATCGGCACGGCCCTGACGGAGAACCTCCGCACCACCCGTGGCCTGATCCGCCGCCCGGACCTCACCGGCTACGCTCTCCCGACCTCCCTGGACGCCCCCGACATCCGTATCGTCCGCCTGGTCGAGGAGCGCGACGTGGTGGCCCCCTTCGGCGCCAAACCCGCCAGCGCGGCCCCGGTGGTCACCTCCCCGGCCGCGGTGGCGGCAGCGGTACGCGCGGCGACGGGCCGCCCGATCAGCCGCCTCCCGATCCGCCCCCAGGCGGCGGTGGCGGCGGCGCCGGGCGGGTAGGGGCAGGACCGTACGGCCCGGCCCGTTCCGAAGTCGGACGGGACCTCGGAACGGGAACCGCTCCGCACGGATGTGCTCGTTCCATGTGTGAAGGCTCCCCGGGAACGCCGTCGTCAACAGGGCCCCGCCTGCCCGACACCGACGTGATTCCCGTTGCAGTCGCGACCTTGTCGCGACCTAGGAGTGCGCGGTGTCAGCACCACTGGCTAAGCTCAAGAGTCAGATGTTGGCAAAGGGGGGAGGCATCCGTGTTGATCACGGACGTCCTGATCGTGGACGAGGGAGGGCCCGGCAGTCCGGGCCGGGAAACCGGTGAACGCCGGTGAGCGACGAAAGCATGCTGCGCTCGGTCTTTCCGGCGATGGCTTCCCTGCTCTACGACGCCGAGTCGATGGTGGACTTCAAGAAGCGCGTCGACAAGCTGATCACCAACCTCAACGGCTCTGCGGCCGCGCCGGACAAGGTCGGCCAGGAACCGGTCGGCCGGAGCCACTTCGGCGGCGACGGCGGCGCCTGGGCGGAGGCGAACGGCCTCTCGGCGGCGTACCAGTCGGTCATCGACCAACTGAAGGACCTCTCGCAGCTCCTGGCGGACTCGCTGGAGGGCATGGGGATCGCCGTGGTCTCGTCCAAGCACGGCTACGAGGGCGAGGACGACGACATCCGGACGCGCATGCTCGCGATCCAGAAGAACATGAAGAAGCACTACAACCCGGAACTCGACCCGATGGCCCCGCAGAACCAGACCCAGGGCCAGGACCAGGGACAGGCCCCGTCGAGGGACCAGCCCACGGAGCAGCCGGGCGACACCGCGGGTGTCGTAGCGCAATGACGTCCGGGCCCGGCCGGGCCCGAGCAGGGGTTCCGGCCCGGCCCGGACGGACCACAGCATCACGGGATCGCAGGAACCACGGGGACTACGGGGACAGGTAGGACATCGGGATGGCGGAGTACGGCGAACACAACGGAGGCGGCGGCTCGACCTCCTTCGAGGCCATGTCGCACGAGCAGATGCTGGCGTGGCTCGACAAGGCGAACAGCGGGACGGTCCAGGCGGCGGCCGACCGCCTGTCGGACGCGGCCGCCGAGATCCGGGACATCGCCCAGCAGTTCCAGTTCCGCCCGCAGCGGGTGGAGTGGGAGGGCAAGGGCAAGGACGCCTTCGAGAGCTGGGGAGCGAGCCTGGCCAGCTCGACCTACCGGCTGGCCGAATACAGCGACGGAGCCTCGAAGTGGCTCGCCCGGGCATCCGACGCGATCGCCCTCGCGCAGAGCTCCATCCCGCGCGACGTGACAGGCGCCAAGGGCAACCTCGCGGCGGCGACCGAACACCACAACGACCCGGACGCGGCCCTGGTCGCCCGCAAGTCCCAGGCCACGCTGGACGCGGGCGCGGAGAAGAGCCGCCTGGAAGCCGCCGACCAGATGCGGAAGCTGTCGCAGTCGTACCAGCAGGCGCAGTCGGAGATGACCAAGCTGGAGGCGCCTACGTTCCAGCCGCCGCCGGGGGCGTTCGTGCCGGACGGAGGCATGGGCGACAACAATGAGCAGGGCCTGGGCCGCGCTGGAAACGGCACCGGCTCGACTGCGCCCGGTGGCGTGAACTCTTCGCTGCCCTCGCACAGTGAGAGCGCAAGCGGGGCAGTCACACCTCACTCCCGTGCGGCCATGGCATCTCCTCCACTTGCAACGACACCTGAGCGGGCCACCACCACGGAGATCGCCGGTGCGGAAGCGCTGCCGACGACGGTGCCGCCTTCCTCAGCGCCCCCGGCCGTTCCGGCGACGGTCAGTCGCCCTGAGACGCCGGTACTGGGAATGGTCCCGCCTTCATTCGGGGGAAGTCCCCCCCGGGTTCCGGGACAGCCGGGCTCTGGGAGACCCAGTGCCGGAGTACGTGCTCCACTGCTGCCCGGGCAGAGCGGGCTTGGTGGTCCGACGACACGTCCGCCGCAGGAACGTGGGATTGTCGGCGGCCGGCCCATCCCGCCCAACTCGGGCCGTCCTACCGGAGGAATCCCCCGGGGCACGGTCATCGGTGGCGAGAGTGTGCACGGGCGCCCGCCGATGGCCAACGGCATGGGCAGCGGCCCCGGCGGTGTGGGCTCCGGCCAGGGAGGAATGGCCGGGGGACGCCGATTCGGGGGCGAAGCCGGCGGAATCGTCGGAGGCCGTCCACAGCAGCCCGGGTCCACCGCCGGACGCCCGTTCACTCCAGGAGGCTCCGGCCTGGTGCGTGGCGCGAACGGCGAAGGCAGACAGGCCGGACAAGCGGCACGCGGTGGAGCCGGTGCGCCACGTTCCAACGGCACGGCACGTCGCCGTGAGGAGTCCCAGGGGAATCGGCCGGACTACCTCGTCGAGGACGAGGAGACCTGGCAGCAGGGCGGGCGACGTATCGTGCCGCCGGTCATCGACTGATGTCGCAGGGAAACGGTGTGGGAGAGCAGATGCGTATCAGCAGCCGTCCGGGAACCCGTGGCCGAGTGGCGGTTGCCGCCGTTCTGGGGGGACTGCTGGTGGGCGCGGCGGTCTCGCCTGCGTACGCGGATTCCATCCGCTCACAGCAGTGGCACCTGGATGTCATGGGCGCTGAGAAGATCTGGAAGGTCAGCACGGGCCAGGGTGTCACGGTGGCGGTCATCGACAGCGGGGTCGATGCCACGAACCCCGACCTGCAGGGGCAGGTCCTCAAGGGCAGGGACCTTACTCCGACGGAGCCCGGTGATGAGCACTCCGACCCCAAAGGCCATGGCACCAGCATGGCGGCACTCATTGCCGGTACAGGGAAGAGCGGAGGAGGGGACGGCGCGTTCGGCCTGGCACCGGGAGTCAAGATCCTTCCGATTCGCCTCCGTGATGCTGGCTGGGACTCCAACCAGGACGCCGAAGTTGCCGAATTCAATACCACTGTCTCAACAGCGATTCGCTACGCCGCCGATTCAGGTGCCCGAGTAATCAACATCTCGATGAGCGTGCGTGAAGGCTCCCAGGAAATGACGGAGTCCGTCAAATACGCCCTTGACAAGGGATCTCTGGTGTTCGCCTCCACAGGGAATGGCGGTGACTCATCTTTGGCTTACCCGGCAGCGACGCCCGGTGTGGTGGCAGTAGGGGCTGTCGGTAAGGACCTTAAAAAGTCTGATGAGTCTCAGTGGGGCCCGCAAGTAGATTTCGCTGCTCCCGGCATGGAGATGGTGCATGCTTGTAAGACCTCGGACACCGGATTGTGCAAATCGAACGGTACCAGTGACGCGACCGCAATTGCCTCTGCCGCCGCCGCGTTGATCTGGTCCAAGCGCCCTGAGTGGAACAACAATCAGGTGCTCCGGGCGATGCTCAACACGGCCGGCGGTCCGACGAGCGGCAACAAGCGCAACGACTACGTCGGTTACGGGGCCATCCGCCCGCTTCGAGCGATCAACACCCCCGGCAATCTCGAACCGGCGGACGAGTACCCCCTCCCGGACCTCCTGGCCGCTGAGACCACGTCACCCTCTCCTACGGCCGAGGCGTCCAAGGCTGCGGGCGGCGTTGCCGATGACAAGGAAGACACCAAGGAGTCCGCCGCCGCGTCGGACGCAGGCGGCAACACCGGGCTCTGGATCGGCGTCGGCGTGGGTGCGGCCGTGCTTCTGGGCGGTGCTGTCGCCGTACTGATTGTCCGGTCCCGCCGCCGTGCGGCAGCGGCCTCCGCGACGCCGCCTGCTCCGGCCTACGCGCCGTACCCGCCTGCCTATGCTCCGCCTCAGCCCGGGCAGGGACCGGGCCCTGGCGATCTGGGGCGTTGACGAGGCTTCAGACGGTGGTGCGGATCGGGGCTGTGGAGCGCGGGTGGTGCGGAGTCGGCGCCCAGGGTGGGGCCGTACGGGGTGGCCACGGGGGAGCCTGTGGTCGTGCCGCCCGGGTAACTCATCGAACCGTCCGGGTGCACGGTGCACCGGAGGTTGACGGCGCGGGATGTGCGACTGCACGCACTGTGGTTCAAGGCGCCGCCGGGAGTGCCGGGAAGCCGGCCGACGCCGCCCACGCCGTCAGTTCGCGCTGGGCCGCGGCGCGCACCTCCGGTGTCGTGGGGCCCTCCGCGACCAGGGCGTAGTGGAGGGTGCCCGCGGTGTCCGACGCAGGTGGGGCCGTCAGCAGGAGGCGTTGCGCGCCGGTGGTGCCCGGTTCGGTGGCGGACGCCAGGGCGTGGTCGGCGGTCTGGCCCTGGGCGGTGTAGGCGGGCAGGCCGGTGGTCGTGCCCAGGTCGGAGACGACCGTGGTGGTCGCGGGGGAGAAGCCGTTCGGCAGGTGGAGCTGGGTGGGGGCGCGGGTGGCGCCCTCGGAGCGCCAGACCAGGATCCCGTACCGTCCGGTGCCCACCAGCCGGGCGGTCTGGGGCAGGGTGTCGGGGATCCGGTTCCAGGTGAGGGTCGTACCGCCGTCGCGGGAGCGGTCCTCGTACGTGAAGGCGACCGTACGGCCCGCCACCGCACCCGGGTAGAGGCGGTCCAGCAGCCGGGCGTCCTGGCGCAGTACGGCCCGGCCCGAGGCGTCGAGTCCGACGGCGGACATGTCCTCGTCGTTCCACGCGTCGCCCTGGGTGAGGATCTTGTCGGGGTTGCCGTTCATCGCCTCGTGGTGGCGTCCGCTGTAGATGTCCCACTGCCACTGCGTGCCCGAGAGCACCGGCCCCGAGCGGGCGGCCCCCGTCCACCAGCTCGCCCCCGGCAGCCGGGAGTCGAGCGCCTGGTACAGCGCCTTGTTCACGGTGGGCGCCTTGTCGGCGGTCATACCGTTCAGCGGGTGGCCGAACTCGCTGACGATGCCGGAGGTGCCCAGCGCCGCCGCGCGGTCCCGGACGGTGGTGAAGTCCTTGGCGTACTGGCCGTCCTCGGCCTTGCCCCACATGAAGATGCCGGAGATGGCCTTCTGGTCGTAGAAGTGCGTGTTGAAGACGTAGCGCGCGCCGACGCTCCCCGCGTCGAGGAGTCCGCCCTCGTGGCGAGCGAAGTCCAGATTGGCGTTCCAGAACATGTTGGGCTCCACGAAGACCGGCTTGTCGCGCCAGCCCGCCGCGTCCATGCGCGCGCGGAACTTCTCGTAGAACGGCCAGAGCACGTCCCGTTCCCAGGCGCGGCTGGTCTGGCCGGCCGCGTACTCGCCGGCGAACGGCTCGTTGTACGGGTCGAAGCCGACGATGCCCGCGAACTCGTCCGCGTCGAGGTTCTGCGCGAGGTACGTCATCGTCTTCTGCGCGGTGTCGAGGAACGCGGTCTGGACCGGGATGCCGAGGACGCGGTTGCTCCAGAAGTCCCGGGTCGCGCTCTTGACCGCCTGGTTCTGCGTGATGTTCTGGCCCCACAGGACACAGACGCCACAGGACTCACGCGGGTATCCGCCCGCCTCGACGGCCCATCGGGGCGCGCCGTCGCCCGTGTACCAACTGTCCTTGTCGAAGAGGTACCGGGAGTGCAGATCCTGGTGGAAGTCCGGGAACACCCGCAGCCCGGCGTCGAGGAGCGCCTTGATCTGCTCGGTGGCGCCACGCAGATAGGCGGTGTCGATCCTGCCTGGCTCGGGTTCGGCGTGGGCCCAGGAGAGCAGGAAGCGTACGGCGTTCCCGCCGGTCAACGTGCGCAGGGCGGCGGCCGACGCGCGGGCGTCGGCCGCGTCGGCGAAGGGCAGGCCGCCGTTCTCGTCCAGCTTGGTCTCGCCGGAGACGTTGAATCCGCGCAGGACGACCTCGCGGCCGTGGCCGTCGGTGAACCGGGCGCCGTCGACGGAGATCCCGGTGGCCGCCCGGTCGTCGAACCACAGCGCGGCCCGGGTGCTCTCCGCCGCGGCGGTTCCCGGGGCGCCGAGCACGGCCCCTGTCAGCAGCGCCAGTACGGCGCCGAACAGGGCGCACCTGCGGGTCGTACGGGATGCCCTACGAGGTGTGGTGCGACGTGCCGTGCGCGATGCCGCCCCGGATGTCGTCATGGACACAACAGTGGTGCAGCTACTGACGGGTAGTCAAGAGATTCGTCGCGGGTGGCCGTGCGGGGGAGGGATGGCGTGCGGGCGTTCAACATATGCTGATCCGACCGGCGTTGCTCCTGCAACCATGTCGTCGTGCGCCAACGAGGGAGATCGATGAGCCAGCCGCCGTACCCACCCGCCTCCGACGGTTCAGGGGCTCCGCAGGACCAGCCGGGTCGGCAGGACCAGCCGGGTCAGCCGGGCCCGCAGGACCAGCCCGGCCCCTACTCGCTTCCTCCGCAGCCGCAGGCGCCCCCGCAGGGGGTCCCCGTCGAGGGCAACCCGTACGCGCAGCCGGCCCCGCCCCCGCCCCCGCCCGCCTACGGCGGCTACCAGGGCCATCAAGGCCATCAAGCCCATCAAGGTCATCCTGGCCACCAGGGCTACCAAGGGGCCCCGCCGCCCTACATACCCCAGCCGCCCCAGCCGCCCCAGCCGGCGCAGAGCTCCGGGGGCCGCCGCAGGGCCGCCCTGCTGGCCGGCGCGGTTGCGGCCGTCGTCCTGCTCGCCGGGGGCGGCGTCTGGCTCGCGGTCAACGGGGCCGACGACGGGGGTGACGGCAAGGACGTCGCCGCGGGCGCCGACCCGTCCGCCTCCGCGTCGGGCGGGTCGGAGAAGACCGCCGCGCCCGAACCGTCCGCCCCGGACCCCTCCGACGCCGAGCCCTCCGACGCCGCACCCACCGGTACCGGCATGGAGGGGATGTGGCGCTCCTCCTCGGGCAGCGGGGTCCTGGGCATCCTCAAGGGCGAGGACATCGAGACCATCCAGAAGGACAGCAAGATCACGATGGTCTACGTCAAGGGCGACCTGGAATGCAAAGGGCTGCGCACGGTGACCGAGCCGGGCACGAAGTACCGCTTCGCGCTCATCTGCTCCCGTGACGAGGTGCCGGTGAAGTCCGAGGACCGCAGCGGCGACTTCACCTTCGGCGACGGCGCGCTCAGCGTGGAGTGGACGTCCGGCGGCACGGGCACCGAGACCTTCGACCGGTACGCCGACGCCCCTTAGGGCCGAACGAGCCGCCCCCGTTACGGCGGAACGGGCCGCCCCGGTGTCGAGGGGGCGGCCCGTACGCGTACGGAGACCGAGGCCGTGGCGGGAATCGAACCCACGTAACTCGATTTGCAGTCGAGCCCCTGAACCACTCGGGCACACGGCCGTGCGCGGTGCGGTGTCGCGTCCTCTCGCCGAACTCCGTCGGCTCCGCCGACACCGCTGTTCTCCGATGTCTCCGACCGTACGAGGGCGGACCGCGCCGCTCAAGGCTTTCCGGTGCCGTGCAATGTGACTGCCACACGCCGTTCACGGACGGACCGCGCGCGGTCGTACGACCAACGGCCCAGCGAAGATCCATCCGGCGACAGGGCCCAACCGGTGATATGGCCCTTACGCTGAAGCAATGACCGCACTGGAACCAGGCGACGCCGGCGTCGCCCCCGCTGCCCCCTCCGGCATACCCGGTCCCAGCGCCACACCTCCGCCCGTCCCCGCCGTCGTTCCCGCACCCGTCTCCGGGTGGCGCGGCGGTGTGCTCGGGCCGGAGCACCGGGCGCTCAGCATCGCCATCGTCTCCGTCGTGCTGCTGATCGCCTTCGAGGCGACCGCGGTCGGGACGGCGATGCCGGTCGCCGCGCGGGAGCTGGACGGCGTGTCGCTGTACGCCTTCGCCTTCTCCGCGTACTTCACGACCAGCCTCTTCGCCATGGTGCTCTCCGGCCAGTGGTCCGACCGCGACGGGCCGCTCGCTCCGCTCGTCACCGGCGTCGGCGCGTTCGCCGTCGGGCTGCTGCTCTCCGGCGCCGCCGGTTCCATGTGGCTGTTCGTCCTCGGCCGGGCGGTGCAGGGGCTCGGCGGCGGGCTGGTCATCGTCGCGCTGTACGTGGTCATCAGCCGCGCCTACTCGCAGCGGCTGCGGCCCGCGATGATGGCCGCGCTCGCCGCGAGCTGGGTGGTGCCGTCCGTCGTCGGGCCGCTCGCCGCCGGGACCGTCACCGAGCACCTCGGGTGGCGCTGGGTCTTCGTCGGCATCCCGGTGCTCGTCGTACCGCCGCTGGTCCTCGCGGTGCCCGCGATCCGGCGGATGGCGTCCGGGCCCGCCGACCCCTCGGGGCCCGCGGCCCGCTTCGACCGGCGCAGGATCCGGCTCGCGCTCGGGATCTCGCTGGGCGCGGCGCTCCTCCAGTACGCGGGCCAGGACCTGCGCGTCCTCTCGCTCCTGCCGGCCGCCGCGGGCCTCGCGTTCCTGGTGCCCGCCGTCCTCGGACTGCTGCCCGGCGGGACGTGGCGGGCCGCGCGCGGGCTGCCCTCCGTGGTGCTGCTGCGCGGGGTCGCCTCCGGGGCGTTCATCGCGGCGGAGAGCTTCGTGCCGCTCATGCTGGTCACGCAGCGCGGTCTGTCGCCGACGATGGCCGGGCTCTCGCTGGCGGTCGGCGGCGCGACCTGGGCGCTCGGCTCGTACGTACAGTCCCGGCCGCGCATGGAGCCCTACCGGGGCCGGCTCATGGCGGGCGGCATGGTGCTGGTGGCGCTGGCCATCGCGACCGCGCCGAGCGTGCTGATCCAGGCGGTGCCGGTCTGGATCGTGGCGGTGGCCTGGGCCTTCGGCTGTCTGGGCATGGGCGCGGTGATCGCCTCCACCAGCGTGCTGCTGCTCCAGCTCTCGGCGCCGGAGGAGGCGGGCGCGAACTCGGCGGCGCTCCAGATCTCCGACGGGCTGTCGAACGTCCTGCTGCTGGCGGCGGGCGGCGCGGCGTTCGCGGCGCTGGGCGGCGGCGCGGTGGGCGCGGCGGGCCACGCCGCCTCGGACCTGGCCGGCTCGGCGACGGCGTCGCACCCGGGAGCCTTCGCGGCGGTGTTCCTGCCGATGGCGGTGGTGGCGCTGGCGGGGGTGTGGGTGGCCACGCGGGTCCGGGTGCGGCCCTGACCGATCACTCGTACCACTCCGATCCCGCCGCCACGCGTACCGGCTGGTCATCGAGGTGTCCCCGGGCACGCTCGGCGGCGCCCCGGGGATCGGGCGACGGTTGCGCGCTCCGCACGACGCCGTGTGATCCGGGTCGCATCTCCCGGACGGCGGGCGTTCGTACCGCGAGGACCGGGTCACCCCGCCGGTAGGGTGGCCCGGTTGTCGTACGTAAGCCCTCGTGCCCACCGGCGTCCACGCGTCCGGCCGGGCCCCCACGTGACCCCCACGTAACCCCACGTCCGAGCGTCCGAACCGGAGACCGTGACTACTACCGCCTCCTCCCACCATCTCTCGCCCGCCTTCCCCGGCCGCGCGCCCTGGGGCACCGCCAACAAGCTGCGCGCCTGGCAGGAGGGCGCCCTCGGCCGCTATCTAGAGGAGCAGCCCCGTGACTTCCTCGCCGTCGCGACGCCCGGCGCCGGCAAGACGACCTTCGCGCTGACGCTCGCCTCCTGGCTGCTGCACCACCATGTCGTGCAGCAGGTCACCGTCGTCGCGCCCACCGAGCACCTGAAGAAGCAGTGGGCCGAGGCCGCCGCGCGCGTGGGGATCAAGCTCGACCCCGAGTACAGCGCGGGTCCGGTGAGCAAGGAGTACGACGGCGTCGCCATCACGTACGCGGGTGTCGGGGTCCGGCCGATGCTGCACCGCAACCGGTGCGAGCAGCGCAAGACCCTCGTCATCCTCGACGAGATCCACCACGCGGGCGACTCCAAGTCCTGGGGCGAGGCGTGCCTGGAGGCGTTCGAGCCCGCGACCCGGCGGCTCGCGCTGACCGGTACGCCGTTCCGGTCCGACACCAACCCGATCCCCTTCGTCGCGTACGAGGAGGGCAACGACGGCATCCGCCGTTCCGCCGCCGACTACACGTACGGATACGGCAACGCGCTCGGCGACGGCGTCGTCCGGCCGGTGATCTTCCTCAGCTACAGCGGCAACATGCGCTGGCGCACCAAGGCCGGCGACGAGGTCGCCGCCCGCCTCGGCGAGCCCATGACCAAGGACGCGGTCTCGCAGGCGTGGCGCACCGCGCTCGACCCGCGCGGCGACTGGATGCCCAGCGTCCTGCGCGCCGCCGACCAGCGCCTCACCGAGGTGCGCAAGGGCATCCCGGACGCCGGCGGGCTGGTGATCGCGAGCGACCAGGACGCGGCCCGCGCGTACGCCAAGCTCATCCGCGAGATCACCGGGACGAAGGCGACGCTCGTCCTCTCCGACGACGTCGGCGCCTCGAAGCGGATCGACGAGTTCTCGGCGAGCCAGGAGCGGTGGATGGTCGCCGTCCGGATGGTGTCGGAGGGCGTCGACGTGCCGCGTCTCGCCGTCGGCGTGTACGCGACGACCATCTCGACCCCGCTGTTCTTCGCGCAGGCCGTGGGCCGTTTCGTACGGTCCCGGCGGCGCGGCGAGACCGCCTCCGTCTTCCTGCCCACCATCCCCACCCTCCTCGGCATCGCCAACGAGATGGAGGTCGAGCGCGACCACGTCCTCGACAAGCCGAAGAAGGAGGGGGAGGAGGACCCCTACGCCGAATCCGAGAAGGAGATGGCGGAGGCGGAGCGCGAGCAGGACGAGGACACCGGCGAGCAGGACATGCTGCCCTGGGAGGCGCTGGAGTCCGACGCCGTCTTCGACCGGGTGCTCTACGACGGCGCCGAGTTCGGCATGCAGGCGCACCCCGGCAGCGAGGAGGAGCAGGACTACCTCGGCATCCCGGGGCTCCTCGAACCCGACCAGGTGCAGATGCTGCTCCAGAAGCGGCAGGCCCGGCAGATCGCGCACAGCCGCAAGAAGCCGGACACCGAGGCCGATCTGCTGGAGCTGCCGGCCGAGCGGCGCCCCGTGGTCTCCCACAAGGAGCTGCTGGAGCTGCGCAAGAAGCTCAACACCATGGTCGGCGCGTATGTCCACCAGAGCGGCAAGCCGCACGGGGTGATCCACACGGAGCTGCGCCGGGTGTGCGGCGGCCCGCCGAGCGCGGAGGCCACGGCGGGGCAGCTCAGGGAGCGCATCTCGAAGGTGGGGGAGTGGGCCACCCGGATGCGCTGAACAGCGCGTGAAAGAGGGGGAAGCGGTCCGCGTACGGCCCGTGCGACGTGTGGACGTCGTAGAGGTATGAGCAAGGCGCGGTGTCCGTTGTAACGGTTGATGTACAGCGTGGCCGTCGTCCGGAGTCCGGGCGGCGGCCACGCGTGCTCTCCGGGGCCCCCGGCCGTCACCGTATGTGTCGTACGGCGATACGCGACGTCACCGTTCGGCCGGAAATTTACCGTTAACGCGGTGTGACTCCCCTCTCATGCCCGGATTCTGGACGAGGGCTTCCGCTGAGCGGTACCGATGGTTACTGTCCCCGCAATGTGAACGCTCCGTGGCAACTCCGCCGCGTAGCGCAGCCGGTGGTGCCATGGCCCGCCGGTGGCCTCTCCACGCGGCGCCGGACGGGACCCGGCGCGGCGCAAGCCCCAGGGCGCGGAGAGCGCCGTCGTCGGCACCCGTCAGTCACTCACCACCTGCTCACCCCGCACCCGCTCACCACCTGCTCACCCCGCACCCGCCCATCACTTGCTCACCACTCACTCCGAACTCGCTCCGAACTCACACCGAAGGAGAGGGCGTCGTGACCGCGGAGACCTCCCAGACGCTCGACCGGGGACTGCGCGTCCTCAAGCTGCTCGCCGACACCGACCACGGGCTGACCGTCACCGAGCTGTCCACCAGGCTCGGCGTCAACCGGACCGTCGTCTACCGGTTGCTCGCCACCCTCGAACAGCACACGCTCGTACGCCGTGACCTCGGCGGCCGGGCCCGGGTGGGACTCGGGGTGCTGCGCCTGGGCCGGCAGGTGCATCCGCTGGTACGGGAGGCCGCGCTGCCCGCGCTGCGGGCGCTCGCCGAGGACATCGGCGCCACCGCGCATCTGACGCTCGTCGACGGGGCGGAGGCGCTGGCCGTCGCCGTCGTCGAGCCGACCTGGACCGACTACCACGTCGCCTACCGGGCCGGATTCCGCCATCCGCTGGACCGGGGCGCGGCCGGCAAGGCCATCCTCGCCGCCCGGCAGGGCGCCCTCACCGAGCCCCGCTGCACCCTCACCAGCGGCGAGCTGGAGGCGGGCGCGAGCGGGGCGGCGGCGGCGCTCGTCGGGGTGACCGGGATCGAGGGGAGCGTGGGGGTGGTGATGCTCGCCGACGCCGTACCGGAACGGGTCGGCCCGCGCGTGGTCGACGCCGCCCGTGAGGTGGCGGACGCCCTGCGCTGACGGAGGGGCGGGAGCGCGCGGCAGATACATTGACATCGTGTTCTCTCGTCTCCCGAAGTTCTCTCGCCTCTCGCGTCCCGGCGTCCTCGTCGTGTGCGCCGTCCCGATCGTCGCGCTCTTCGTCGTCGTCGGCGTCGCGCCCCTGCCGTACGCCGTGGCGCAGCCCGGGATGACCGCGGACGTCCTCGGTACGAACAAGGACCGGCCGGTCATCACCATCAGCGGCGCGCCCACCCGGAAGACCGAGGGGCAGTTGCGGATGACGACGATCGAGGCGACGGGGCCGTCCACCGACGTCGACTTCGGGGATGTGGCCGAGGGCTGGTTCCGCGCGGACCGGGCCGTGCTGCCGCGTGAGGCGGTCTACCCCTCGGGCAAGTCCGACCAGCAGGTCCGCAAGCACAACACCCAGGACATGATCGAGTCGCAGAACTCCGCGACGACGGCCGCCCTCGCCCTCCTCGGCAAGGATCCGGCGAAGATCGACGTCAGCCTCCACCTCGCCGATGTCGGCGGCCCCAGCGCCGGGCTGCTCTTCGCGCTCGGCATCGTCGACAAGCTCGACGGCGACGGCGCGGGCGGCGATCTGACCGGTGGCCGCACCATCGCCGGTACGGGGACGATCACCGACGACGGCGAGGTCGGCCCGGTCGGCGGGGTGGCGCTGAAGACCCAGGCGGCGGGGCGCGACGGGGCGACCGTCTTCCTCGTGCCGAAGGCGGAGTGCGCGGACGCTCAGGCCGAGCTGCCGAAGGGGATGCTGCTGGTGCCGGTCTCGACGCTGAAGGGCGCGGTGTCCTCGCTCACGGCGCTGGAGCAGGGGCGGAAGGACCAGGTCCCGAGCTGCTGACCCCCGGGGCCGGCGCGGCGCCGGCCGCGGTCGCGGGGTGTCCGTCCACGGGGTCCGGCGGGCGTTCCATGGACCGCCACACGGGGAAGAGCAGCGGACTCAGCGTGGCCAGCAGATAGACCCCGCCGACGGCCAGCAGCGCGTGGCCCGGCCCCGCCCGCTCGACCAGCAGCCCCGCGGCCAGCCCGCCGAGCGGCATCGTCAGCTCGACCCCCGCCGTGGTCACACTGGACACCCGGCTGCGCAGCGCGTCCGGCACCCGCTCGTAGATCACGGTGGTGAGGATCGGGTTGAGCACGCCCGCCGCGAAACCGCCCGCGGCCATCGTCACGGCCAGCGGTACGGTCCCGTCCGTCAGCGCCGCCACCACGAACCGCGGCGCCCCGCAGAGCAGGAAGGCGCCCGCGAACACGGCCCGGCGCGGGAAGCGCTCCCCGTACGCGCCGTACAGCAGGGCGCCCAGCAGCGCGGCGCCGCCGAACACGGCGGTGAGCAGGCCCAGATCGGCCGGGCCGCCCAGCTCGTCCCGGGCGTGCACCGGCAGCAGGACCGAACTCCAGCCCTGGTCCAGGCCGTTGGTGACCATCACCATCAGCGTGATGCCCAGCAGCAGCCGGGCGCGGACCAGGAAGGCGTATCCCTCGCGCAGTTCGGTGCGGTACGTGGTGAGCGAGACCGGGGCGAGGCGCTGCGGCTGCGCGGAGGCGACGCCCCGCAGCCCGGTGGCGATCAGCGCCGCGGACCCGGCGAAGGTCACGGCGTCCAGCAGCAGGACGGTCTCCGCGCCCGCCACCGCGATCAGTACGCCGGCCAGCGCGGCGCCGGTCATGCGCGCGCCGCGCGACACCGCGTCGTAGAGGCTCGCGGCGCGCGGCAGGGTCGTCCCGGCGCGCTCGGCGAGATCCGGCAGCAGGACGTAGCGGGCGGTGAGCCCCGGGGTGTGGACGAGGCCGCTGACGGCCATCAGCGCGCACAGCATCCAGAACTCCAGCGCGCCCGCGTAGTGCAGCAGCGGGATCGCGGCGACGGCGAGGCCGCAGACCAGGTCGGAGACGACGGAGACCCGGCGCCGCCCGAGCCGGTCGATGACCGGGCCGCCGACGATCGCGGAGACGACGACCGGCAGCGTCGCGCAGAAGGCGACGATCCCCGCGTCGGCCGCGCTGCCGGTCGTCTGGAGGACGAACCACGGCACCCCGATCAGGGTGAGCGAACTCCCCGCTATGGAGACGGTGTTGGCGGCGAGGGTGGCGAAGAACGGCCACCGGTCGCGCGGGCCCGTCCCGCCGGGTTTCCCGGGCCCCTTCACGCGAGGTGCGTTCTGGTGCGTGCCGCCGGTCGGTTGACGAGGCGCAGCCCCAACTCGACCAGGGACCAGCCCAGTCGGGTCCGCAGGTCCGTACGGGCCCGCCGGGGCCGCGTGGTCTCCCGGGACGCGGTGGCCATCCGGAACCCGGCCGCCTCCCGGCGCAGTTCGGCGGAGCGCAGGGCGTGGAGCGTGAGATGGACGTCGGTGTGCATGGTGGTCCCCCCTGGGATCTGCTTCAGTCCGTCGAGCCGCGGCGCGGGAAGGAGTGCAGGTGGACGCGGACCTGCGGGGCGTCCTCGGCGGCGGGCCCGATCCTGCGGTAGCGCTCGGCGACCGCGTGCATCTCCTCGTTCATCTCGGTGAGCTGCTCCGGCGTCAGGCGCAGGGTGAAGTCGCTCATGTCCGCGGCCTGCGACCACGCCAGCGGCCAGTCGCCCGCCGTGCCCAGCCAGGTGGCGAGTTCCTGGGTGTGGATGGTGGCCACCTCGTGCAGGAACAGGTTGACCGCGCCGCGTACCTCCGGGTCGGTGTCCGTGTGCAGGTCCTCGCCGAACCGTGTCCCCTCCTGGGAGGCCTTCCACCACCGCTCGCGGCCCTTGCCGCGCGTCGGATCGTCCTCGACGAAGCCGTGTGCGGCGAGTTGGCGCAGGTGGTAGCTGGTGGCGCCGCTGGACTCGCCCAGCCGCGCGGCGAGTTGGGAGGCGGTGGCGGGGCCGTCGCGGCCGAGGGTGCCCAGCAGGCGGATGCGCAGCGGATGGGCGAGACCGCGGAGCAGTCGCGCGTCCAGGGTGCGCTCGCGATGTACCGGCTGCCGGCGCGGCTGCGGCTCTTCGGGCGTCTCGGGTGTGGGTCCGGGCTCGGGCATGGTGTCACCGTAGCCATGCAAAGACTCCGTTGCAACACTTTCTTTGCAACGGAGTCTTTGGACCTTGCTCCCCGCCCGTCAGTCGTCCCGCGCCGCCTGTTCCACCAGCGGGATGATCCGCAGCGGCACCGGGTTCTCCATGACGATCGCCGTGGCCGCCCGGACGATCCCGTCGAAGCCGACCACCCGGTCGATCACCCGCTGGAGGTCCGCGTTCGAGCGGGCGACCAGCCGGCAGAGCATGTCCCCCTCGCCCGTGGTGGTGTGCAGTTCGAGCACTTCGGGGACGCCCGCCAGATGGGCCCGTACATCCGTGCCCTGGCCCTGTTTGATCTCCAGCGTGGCGAACGCCGTGACGGGATAGCCGAGCGCCGCCGGGTCGACCGCCGGGCCGAACCCCCGGATGACCCCGTTCGACTGGAGCCGGTCCAGCCGCGCCTGTACGGTCCCGCGCGCCACGCCGAGCCGGCGCGACGCCTCCAGCACCCCGATCCGCGGTTCCTGTGCCAGGAGCACGATCAGCCTGCCGTCGAGCCCGTCGATACCCACGGTCCGTCTCCCTCCTCCAGCATGGTCATCCTGTGCGGATCGTCCCGTCATTCTGGCGATTCGCTGTACAGAATGCTCAGGGAAAACCCGAACTGTTGCGCACCTTGTGGAACGGGGTGACCCTGAGCGCATGGCTGATACCTCGACGCACAGCACCCTCGGCACCCCCGACACCGCGCGCGAGGCCGATCCCTTCCCGGTCAGGGGAATGGACGCGGTCGTCTTCGCCGTCGGCAACGCCAAGCAGGCCGCGCACTACTACTCCACGGCCTTCGGCATGAAGCTCGTCGCCTACGCGGGCCCGGAGAACGGCAGCCGCGAGACCGCGAGTTACGTCCTGACCAACGGTTCCGCCCGCTTCGTGTTCACGTCCGTCATCAAGCCGTCCACGGAGTGGGGCCGCTTCCTCGCCGCCCACGTGGCCGAGCACGGCGACGGTGTCGTGGACCTCGCCATCGAGGTCCCGGACGCGCGCGCCGCCTACGCCTACGCCACCGAGCACGGCGCCCGCGGCCTCCAGGAGCCGTACGAGATCAAGGACGCGCACGGCACCGTCGTCCTGGCCGCGATCGCCACGTACGGCAAGACGCGGCACACCCTGGTCGACCGCTCCGGCTACGAGGGCCCGTACCTGCCCGGCTTCGGCGCGGCCGACCCGATCGTCGAGCCGCCCGCCAAGCGCACCTTCCAGGCCGTCGACCACTGCGTGGGCAATGTCGAACTCGGCCGGATGAACGAGTGGGTGAGCTTCTACAACACCGTCATGGGCTTCACGAACATGAAGGAGTTCGTGGGGGACGACATCGCCACCGAGTACTCGGCGCTGATGTCGAAGGTCGTCGCCGACGGCACCCTGAAGGTGAAGTTCCCCATCAACGAGCCCGCGATCGCGAAGAAGAAGTCGCAGATCGACGAGTACCTGGAGTTCTACGGCGGCGCCGGAGTCCAGCACATCGCGCTCGCGACCAACGACATCGTCGCCTCGGTACGGGCGATGCGGGCCGCCGGTGTGCAGTTCCTGGACACCCCCGACTCGTACTACGACACCCTCGGCGAGTGGGCGGGCGAGACCCGGGTGCCCGTCGACACGCTGCGCGAGCTGAAGATCCTGGTCGACCGGGACGAGGACGGCTATCTGCTCCAGATCTTCACCAAGCCGGTCCAGGACCGGCCGACCGTCTTCTTCGAGATGATCGAGCGGCACGGCTCGATGGGCTTCGGGAAGGGCAACTTCAAGGCGCTCTTCGAGGCGATCGAGCGCGAGCAGGAGAAGCGCGGCAACCTCTGACGGCCCTCCGGTCGCCGGGCCCTCCGCGGCGCCGGCCGGTCGCGGTGCGGGGCGCGGGCGCGGGC
>NZ_JBHZDA010000098.1:0-26990 GCF_042755665.1 Streptomyces sp. NPDC059142 | reverse complement strand
CCCGAACGGTACCGGCGGCCCCGGGCCCCCTGCCTGCTCAGCTCCAACTGTGGTGCAGCGGCTTGCCCTCGGCGTATCCGGCGGCGCTCTGGACGCCGACGATCGCCTTCTCGGCGAACTCCGCCAGCGAGTTCGCGCCCGCGTAGGTGCACGAGGAGCGGACCCCCGCGATGATCGAGTCGATCAGGTCCTCGACGCCGGGGCGCTGCGGGTCCAGGAACATCCGCGAGGTGGAGATGCCCTCCTCGAAGAGCGCCTTGCGCGCCCGGTCGTACGCGGACTCCTCGCTCGTACGGTTGCGTACGGCGCGGGCGGAGGCCATGCCGAAGGACTCCTTGTAGAGCCGTCCGTCGGGGGACTGCTGGAGGTCGCCGGGCGACTCGTACGTACCGGCGAACCAGGAGCCGATCATGACGTTCGACGCGCCCGCGGCCAGCGCCATGGCGACATCGCGCGGGTGGCGGACGCCGCCGTCGGCCCAGACGTGCTTGCCGGCCTTGCGCGCCTCGGCGGCGCACTCCAGCACGGCGGAGAACTGCGGGCGTCCCACGCCGGTCATCATCCGGGTGGTGCACATGGCGCCGGGGCCGACCCCGACCTTGACGATGTCCGCGCCGGCCTCGATCAGATCCCGTACGCCCTCCGCGGCGACCACGTTGCCCGCGACGACCGGGACCTTCGGGTCGAGCGCGCGGACCGCCTTGACCGCGCCGATCATCGACTCCTGGTGGCCGTGGGCGGTGTCGACGACCAGGGTGTCGACGCCCGCGTCGAGAAGCTGCGCCGCCTTCCCCGCGACATCGCCGTTGACGCCGACGGCGGCGGCGATCCGCAGCCGGCCCGCGGCGTCGGTGGCGGGCGTGTAGAGGGTGGCGCGCAGCGCGCCCTTGCGGGTGAGGACCCCGGCGAGCCGGCCCTCGGCGTCGACGGCGGGGACCAGCTTGCGGTTGGCGTTGTCGAGGGTCTCGAACGCCTCGCCCGGATCGAGGTCGGCGGAGATCAGCACCAGGTCCTTCGACATGACCTCGGAGAGCTGGGTGAAGCGGTCGACGCCGGAGAGGTCATGGTCGGTGACGATGCCGACGGGCCTGCGGTCCGCGTCGACCACGACGCCCGCGCCGTGGGCCCGCTTGGGCAGCAGGGAGAGCGCGTCGCCGACGGTCTGGAAGGGGGTGAGCACGATCGGGGTGTCGAGCACGAGATGGCGCTTCTTGACCCAGCCGATGACGTCGGTGACGACCTCGATCGGGATGTCCTGCGGGATCACGACGAGTCCGCCGCGCCGGGCGACCGTCTCGGCCATCCGGCGGCCCGCGATCGCCGTCATGTTCGCGACGACGAGGGGGACCGTGGTGCCCGTACCGTCCGGCGACGCGAGGTCGACGGCCTGGCGGGAGCCCACGGCGGAGCGGCTCGGCACCATGAAGACATCGTCGTACGTCAGGTCGTACGGGGGCGTGACGTCGTTGAGGAAACGCATACTGACTCTCTCACCTGCTGTTTCGCTTGAGGGGCGGGTGGGGAGTCAGCGACGGCGCCCGGTCGGCCCCGGCTGCGGCTCCTACGCCATCATCACCGATACGTCCGCGGAATGGCGAACCTGACGGGCGGCTCTGTACGTTCCGCCAGGGGGCCGGGGGCGGTCTTCGAAGCATCCTCCGAAACCCCTGGCCGGGGGCCCGGCGGGGCAGGCGGCTCAGTCTTCGTCGGGGTCCGCGCGCTCCAGCGCGGGGTGCGGCGCGGGCGTGAACTCCGTCAGCAGGTAGTCGGCCGCGGCGGTGTCGGTGACCAGGCTGGTGACCAGCCCGGAGCGGAGTACGGCGCCGATCGCCTCGGCCTTGCGCAGTCCGCCCGCGATCGCGACGACCTCGGGGATCCGGCGCAGCCGGTCCGCCTCGACGGTGATGCACCGTTCGCCCAGGTCGCGGCCTACTCTGCGGCCCTCCGCGTCGAAGAGGTGCGCGGACATCTCGGCGGCGACGCCGAGCGAGGCGTAGTGGGCGCGCTCCTCCTCGGTGATCATGTCGTGGACCGTGGAGATGCCGGGCTCCCATGAGCCGATGGAGACGGCCGCGACGGTGACCTTGTCGAAGTACTCGAAGGCGCGCGCGATACCGGTCTGGCTGCGCAGCGCGGCGGCGGTCGCCGGGTCGGGCAGCAGCATCGGGGCGTAGATCGGGTGCGCCTCGCCGCCGGAGACCTGGGCGGCGCGGCGTACGGCCTCGACGGAGCCGCGCTCGGCGGTGCCCGCGTCGTACACGCCGGTGAGCTGGACGACCGTACAGGGCGGCAGCCGGTCGAGCGCGGCGGCCATGTGGATGGTGGAGCGGCCCCAGGCGAGGCCCAGGACATCACCCTCGACCACCAGTTCGCCGAGGAGGTCGGCGGCGACCTCACCGAGGTTCTCCGGGTCCGGCGACTCGTCCTCGCCCTCGGCGGGGGACTCGACGACGACCGCGTGGCGCAGGCCGTAACGGGCGCGCAGCGCGTCGGAGCGCTCGGCGTCGAGTTCGGCGGGGACGCGGATCTCGATCCGTACGAGGTCGCGCTCCAGCGCGGTCTCCAGGACCCGGGCCACCTTGAAGCGGCTGACGCCGAACTCCTCGGCGATCTGGATCTTGGACTTGCCCTCCAGGTAGAAGCGGCGGGCCATGGCCGCCGCCTGCACCAGTTCCGCGGGTCCCATCCGCAGGGCTGGCCGACCCGCCGACATACCAGACACCGCGATCTCCTCACCTTTGTTCACACTCTGGACTCGCTGTTCATCCTGTCAGATCCAGCGGTCCTTGATCGGCCCCGTAAGGCCCCGTTCACGTACCTGTGGCCCGTGGGCTCAGTGGCCGCAGGCCCAGGAGGCCGCGGCGGTCGCCTCGGTCGCCTGGTTGCGCAGCATCCGTACCGCCGCCGCCGGATCGTCCGTGCCGTACACCGCGGATCCCGCGACGAAGACATCGGCACCGGCCTCGGCGCAGCGCTCGATGGTGGTCGCGGAGACCCCTCCGTCGACCTGGAGCCACAGTTCGAGTCCGTGCTTGGAGATCAGCTCCCGGGTGCGGCGGATCTTCGGCAGCATGATGTCCAGGAACGCCTGGCCGCCGAAGCCCGGCTCCACCGTCATGATCAGCAGCATGTCGAGTTCGGGGAGCAGGTCCTCGTACGGCTCGATCGGGGTCGCGGGCTTCAGCGCCATCGACGCCTTGGCCCCCTTGGCCCTGATCTCCCGCGCCAGCCGTACGGGGGCCGCCGCGGCCTCCGCGTGGAAGGTCACGGAACCGGCGCCGGCCTCGACGTACTGCGGGGCCCAGCGGTCGGGCTCCTCGATCATGAGATGGCAGTCCAGCGGCGTGTCCGTGGCCCGCGCGAGCGCTTCGACCACGGGCACGCCCAGGGTCAGGTTGGGCACGAAGTGGTTGTCCATGACATCGACGTGCAGCCAGTCGGCTCCGTCGACCGCCTTCGCCTCCTCGGCGAGGCGTGCGAAGTCCGCGGACAGGATGCTGGGGTTGATCTGGGCCATGTGCCAAGCCTGCCATGCTCCGGGACACTTCCTGACCGCCCTGCGAACCCGGGTACGGACCAATCCCGTACGGGAATGGGCACAGTCCGCGCAATCCTCGCGTTTCCGTGGACAGATCCGGCGGTACGGAAAGATCGGTTTGACGGGTCAGGCGGTCCGGCGCAACAGGGCCAGATACATGGCGTCCGTGCCGTGCAGATGCGGCCAGAGCTGGACGTCGGGTCCCTCGCCCAGCGCGGGGACACCGGGCATCAGGGGCCTGGCGTCGACCCACTCGGCCTCGACCGGCGGGCCGCCGCGGCCCCTGAGGACGTCCTCGACGACGACGCGGGTCTCGGCGAGATGCGGGGAGCAGGTCGCGTAGCCGACGATGCCGCCGACCCGTACCGCCCCGAACGCCTCGCGCAGCAGCCCGCGCTGGAGCGGCGCGAAGCCGTCCAGGTCGGCGGGGCGCCGCCGCCAGCGCGCCTCGGGCCGGCGGCGCAGCGCGCCCAGGCCCGAGCAGGGGACGTCGACCAGGACACGGTCGAAGGAGCCGGGGCGCCAGGGCGGGCGGGTGCCGTCGGCGGCGATGACCTGGTAGGGGCCCGGGTTCCCGGCGAGGGCGCGTTCGACGAGCCGGGCGCGGTGCGGCTGTTTCTCGGCGGCGAGCAGGAAGGCGCCGCGGCCGGCGGCGAGCGCGCCCATCAGCGCCGCCTTGCCGCCGGGGCCCGCGCAGCCGTCGAGCCAGCGGGTGTCGGAGCCCTCCAGCGGGGCGTTGGCCACGGCGAGGGCGACGAGCTGGCTGCCCTCGTCCTGGACCCCGGCGCTGCCGTCCCGTACGGCCTCGACGGCGCCGGGTTCGCCGCCCTCGGCGAGCCGGACGGCGTACGGGGACCAGCGTCCGGGCAGCACGCTGTCCGCGCCGAGCAGGTCGGTCAGCTCCGCGGTGGTGGAGCGTCCCGGCCGGGCGACCAGGGTCACCTCGGGCCGTTCGTTGTCGGCTTCGAGCAGGTCCTCGATCCCGGCGCGCCCGCCGCCCAGCGCGTCCCAGAGCGCCGAGACGATCCAGCGGGGGTGCGAGTGGACGACCGCGAGATGGTCCTCGGCGTCCTCGGCGTAGGGCGGGGCGACCCGCTCCAGCCAGGCGTCCAGATCGTCCTTGGAGATCTTGCGCAGCACGGCGTTGACGAACTTGGCGCGCCCGTCGCCGAGCACCACCCGGGCCAGGTCCACGCTGGCGGAGACGGCGGCGTGGGTGGGGATCCGGGTGCCGAGGAGCTGGTGGGCGCCGAGCGCGAGCACGTCGAGCACCGGCGGGTCGACCTCGCGCAGCGGCCGGTCGACACACGCCGAGATGATCGCGTCGTACGTGCCCTGGCGGCGCAGCGTCCCGTACACCAGCTCGGTGGCGAGCGCCGCGTCCCGCGCCTCGAAGTCGCTGTTCTCGCGGGCCTTCTTGAGCAGCGGGGGCAGGACGAGGTTCGCGTAGGCGTCCCGCTCGTCGACGGCCCGGAGCACCTCGAAGGCGAGCAGCCGTACGGGGTCCTTCTTGGGGCGTCGGTACGGCTTGGAGGGGCGGCGGGTGGCCTGCTCGTTCAAAGGTGCTCCGCGGTGAGAAGAGTCGATCCCTCTCAGCCTACGTCGGCGGTTCCCAGACCCTCGCCCGGGGCGATCCGGACCCCGCGCGCCCAGTCGGCCGCGCGCATCGGCTTCTTGCCCTGCGGCTGGACCCAGAGCAGCTCGACGGCGTGCGAGCCGGTACCGACGTGCACGGTGTTCTTGCCGACGGCCAGTTCGCCGGGGGCCAGCCCCGTCACCTCGGGCACCGGCGTGGCCTGGACCAGCTTGAGCCGTTCGCCGCGGAAGAGCGTCCAGGCGCCGGGCGCGGGGGTGCAGGCGCGTACCACCCGGTCGACGCGGAGCGCCGGGGCCGCCCACTCCACCTGCGCGTCCTCGACGGTGATCTTGGGGGCGAGCGAGATGCCGTCGGCGGGCTGCGGTACGGGGACCAGGGAGCCGTCCTCGATGCCGTCCATGGTCGCGGAGAGCAGCCCGGCCCCGGCGAACGCCAGCCGGGTCAGCAGGTCGCCGCTGGTGTCGGTGGGCCGGACATGCTCGGTGATCACGCCGTACACGGGCCCGGAGTCCAGCCCCTCCTCGATCTGGAAGGTGGCGGCGCCGGTCATCTCGTCGCCCGCCATGACCGAGTGCTGCACGGGCGCGGCGCCGCGCCAGGCGGGCAGCAGCGAGAAGTGCAGGTTCACCCAGCCGTGGACGGGCACGCCGAGGGCGCTCTTCGGCAGGAGGGCGCCGTACGCGACGACCGGGCAGCAGTCGGGGCCGATCTCGCGCAGCCGGGCGAGGAAGTCCTCGTCGCGGGGTTTCGCGGGTTTGAGGACCTCGATGCCCGCTTCCTCGGCGCGCTGGGCGACGGGGCTGGCGACCAGTCTGCGGCCGCGCCCGGCGGGCGCGTCGGGCCTGGTCACGACGGCGACGACGGTGTGCCGCTCCGAGGCGATGAGTGCGTCCAGGGCGGGTACGGCGACCTCGGGGGTGCCGGCGAAGACGAGCTTCATCGGTGGCTGACTACCTCTCGGAACGGTTGGTCGAAGGCGGGCCGGCCCCGGCCGGGCGGCCGGGCACCCGGTCCGGCCGGGGCCGGTGGGCGCGGGGCCGGTACGGATCCTCGCGGACGCCGGAGCGGTTGCGTGAGCGGCGCACCAGTCTAGAGGGGTGCGCCACAGGGGGCGTACGACGGCCTGCGCGCCCCGCGCATATGCGTATAAGCCGCCGTAGCGTGACCACATCGGCCGGTGAAGCGTTGTCAAGAGAGATTGACCCACGCGGGCCGCACCGGTGCGGCCCGGATCCTTTTCCACGCCGGTTCGAGAGGCTTGTTCATGGCCGACCACGCAACCCACGACGCACAAGCCCGGGCAAGTCTGCACCTGTTGGTGCGGGACATCGAGCGGGTCAGGCGGCAGGTGGACGCGCTGCGCACGCTCACCGCCCAGTTGGGCAACGTCTACCGCCCACGGCGCTCGGGACCTTCCACGGGCTTCGTCGTCTACGGCCGGGCGCCCGCCCCGACCGTCCGCCTCGCGCAGGAGCTGAGGGACAGCGTCGAGACGCTGGTGACCGCGGCGGTGGACTTCGACCGTTCGCTCGGGTTCTCGTGGGACGCGGTGGGTTCGGCGCTGGGCGTCACCAAGCAGGCGGTGCACCGCCGTTACGGTACGCGGCGGACCGCGCAGCAGCCGGGCGCGGCCGAGGTGGAGCGCGCGCAGGACGCCGGGGTCGCCCGGTCCTCGCTGCCGGCCGTGCCGGGCGCCGTCCCGGCGGTGCCGGCGGCCCGCGCGATGCCTCCGCAGCCGTCGGCGAGCGTCTCCGCGCTCCGCGAGGAGAGCCTTCCGCGGGCCTTCCCCGGCCCGCGCGGCGGCTGACTCCGCGTCCGTTCCCCCGCGCCGTCGCCGGGTGACCGGTTCCGGTGCGGCCAGACCGGCCCGTACCGCATCCCCACGCGCCGCCCGGGGCGGCGCGGCGGGTACGGGCAGCAGGGCGCGGGGGGGGGGGCCGCCCCCCCCGGGGCCCCCCGCCCCCCCCCCCCCGACGGTGCCGCCGCAGCTCCTGATCGTGTCGGCGGTCAGATCGGCGTTGTCCGTGGCCAGATACGTCAGCCAGGCGATGGGCAGATGACGGTCGGGCGGCAACTGGCCGATCCCCGCGATCTCCTTGCCGTCGAGCAGCCCGCGGACGTACGGTCCGAGCTGCTGCGGCCCCGGCTCGAACTCCCAGCCGAACAGCGCTCCGTAGAACTCCTCCGTCGCGGCAAGTCCGTGCACCATCAGACTCACCCAGCAGGGTGTTCCAGGGGTGCGCCGGGTCGCTGCCTCGGTCATCGTCACTGTCTCCTCGGACCTTCGTGGTGGCCGTACGGACCGGGCGCGCCGCGGGGGGGAACTGCCGGTGGAACCGCGGAAACGCACGGGGAGGCACCGGGGGAGGAAGCGGGACGGAAGCGGCCGTACGCCCGTGCCGATGCTCGCACCCGGCGGCGTGCGGCGCCGCCCGGCCGCGCCGCACTTGGCGGGATCTCGATTCGCTGTTTACCGGCTGTTTCACGGCCCGTTACATCGGCCGTGACATCACCCGTGACATCACCGGTCACTCCGCACGGAGCACCGCCGCTCCCGCCGCGCGCCGTCCGTACGGAAGGATGGCGTCCATGACAGCCATCATCACAGCGGCCGAACTCACCGGCGAGTCGGCGGGTCGGCGTCCGCCCGTCCTGCTCGACATCCGCTACCGGCTCGGCGGGCCGCCCGGCCGGCCGGAGTACGAGGCGGGACACCTGCCCGGCGCCGTCTACGTGGACCTCGACACGGAGCTGGCCGCCGCGCCGGGGGAGGGCGGCCGTCACCCGCTGCCCGACCTGGCGGTCTTCGGTGCGGCGATGCGCCGTGCGGGTGTCGGCGCGGACACCCCGGTGGTCACGTACGACGCCGGTCCCGGATGGGCCGCGGCGCGCGCCTGGTGGCTGCTGCGCTGGGCGGGCCATCGCGACGTCCGGGTCCTGGACGGCGGTCTGGACGCCTGGACGGGCCCGCTCTCCACCGAGATCCCGGAGCCGGCGGAGGGCGACTTCCGCCCCGAGCCGGGCGGGCTCCCGGTGCTCGACGCGGACGGTGCCGCCGCGCTGGCCGGGGACGGGCTGCTGCTGGACGCCCGCGCGGCCGAGCGCTACCGCGGCGATGTCGAGCCGATCGACCGGATCGGCGGCCACATCCCCGGCGCGGTCTCGGCGCCCACTTCGGAGAACATGGCCGAAAACGGCACCTTCCGCCCGGTGACGGAACTCGCCGCCCGTTTCGAGGCGCTGGGTGCCACGGGCCGGAACGTCGGCGTCTACTGCGGCTCGGGCGTCTCCGCCGCCCAGCAGGTACTGGCGCTGGAGCTGGCGGGGATCGGCGCGGCGCTCTACACGGGCTCGTGGTCGGAGTGGTCCTCGGACCCCGACCGCCCCGTCGCCAAGGGCCCTGACCCCCGGTAACCGGCGCGCCGGTTACGCGCCACGGCGCCCGAGGGACCCGTACCCCCACCTGCGGTGAGTACGGGCCCCTCGGACTGCGTATAGGGGGGTGTGCGAACCCGGTCAGTCCTGTTTCTTGCGCCGGGTGCCGAAGACGATCTCGTCCCAGCTCGGCACCGCGGCCCGCCGCCCGGGGCGGACGCCGTCCGCCTCGGCCTGGCGGTCCGTCGTGCCTGTGAGCCGGTCGCGGTGACCGGCCACCGAGCGCGGCATCAGCACGTCCGCGTAGGCGGAACCGGCGCCCGCCGAGGCTGCGGGCGGCTCCTCCGCGTCCGGTTCGTCGTCCGGATCCATGGACCCGGCGTCGGACGGCGAGGGGCGCTCGGGCACGACCATGTCGCCGCGGAAGCTCGGCACGGCCTCCAGCAGGCTGGTGAGCGAGTCGCGTTCGTCGGCGTCGTCCGGCTGAGGGGCTACGGGACGCTCCAACTGCCGGTCGAGGGAACGGTCCAGCGGCCGGTCGCGCGGCAGCCGGGCGATCCGGGGCACGAACGGGAAGCTCGGCTCCTTCGTGACCGTGTCGTCGGTGTCGCCGATCAGCGCGCGCGCCTCGTCGTCGACGGCCTGGACGAGCCGCCGGGGCGGGTCGTACGTCCAGCTCGCCGAGTGCGGCTCGCCCGCGACCAGATAGACCAGCAGGACTTCCCAGGTGCCGTCGTCACGGCGCCACGAGTCCCACTGGACGGTCTGCTTGTCGGCCCCGCGCAGCGTCAGCCGCTCCTGGACGGCCTCGCCGAGCTGCGGCCCGGTGTTCTCGCCGGGGCGGCGTACGGGGGTCTTCCTGGCGCGCTCGGCCATGAAGGCGCGCTCCGCGAGCACCGGGCCCTCGAAGCGCCGGACGCGGTCCACCGGGATCCCGGCGTGCTGCGCGACCTCCTCGGCGGTGGCTCCGGCTCGTATCCGCGCCTGGATGTCCCGTGGTCTGAGGTGGCTCTCCACCTCGATCTCGATCTGGCCCAGACGCGCACGGTCGTTGCGGACGGCGGCGCGCAGCCGCTCATCGATGGGGAGCGTGTACTCCGTGCTGTCGGCAGCCTTGAGCACCAGTCGTGTGCCGTCGTTGGAGACGGCCACGACACGCAGTTCGGGCATGGGAACCTCCCGGGTGGTGCCTGCCGACGTCACGTGCGTCGCTGCTTCCGCTAGTCGAGTGTGGCCTGCCCGGGTGCAGCCTGCCACAACCTTTCCGTGCTGCCCGGCGTGTCGGGCATGGGCCCTGGATCGCCGATGGCACGGTTACCCTTTGCGACGCAGAGTGACGAACCTGGTCACTCTGTGCAGCAGGCGCCCGTGCGGTGCCGCGGCTCCGCCGGATCGAGTGCCACGTTCGGCCCCCTTCCCGTAAGTCCCGGACACCCAAAAGGGAGTCCGGCCCCAGGGCTCGCCACAGTACTCCATTCGGGCCATCCGGGTGGACCGGCGCGCCGCCCAAGTTCTCACCGCGCCGGGGAGTTGATGCCCGGAACGGTCCGCGGGTACCCCGGTACGGGTGTCCTGCTTCACAGAACCCGCCGAAGTGGAACTATCCGCTTCGCTCAGAGGTCACTCCCTGGTGCAAGGTGGGACAGATGTGCAGGCAGGGGCTGTAGATGGATCAGAGGCTGACGACCGGTACGCGAACGGACGACAGGCCGGAAAACGGCGGGGCGGACGGGCGCCCGGAGGAGGGGGAGCGGCCGGCCCTCCGGCTCGAACTGAGCCTGCCGCAGGTCGCGGGCAGCGCGCTCGCGGCGATCGCCGCCGCGGTGCTCGCCTCCCAGCTCGGCGTGTACGGCACGATCATCGGCGCGGGCGTGGTCAGCGTGGTCGCCACCTGCGGCGGTTCGGTCTTCCAGCACCTGTTCCGCCGTACGGGGGAACAGATCCGCGTCGCGGCGGTCCAGGCGAAGCCGGGCGGACGGCAGGTGCCGATACCGCCCGAACGGGGTGATCCGGGTCAACGGGACGGCTCCACCGGCTCCAGCGCCTCCACCGGCTCCAGCGCCTCCACCGGTTCCGTCGGCTCCACCGGTTCCGTACGGGGCGTCGACGCGACGCGGCTGCTGCCCCAGGTGCCCCCGACGGCGCGGATGCCCCAGGTGTCCCCGGCGTCCCCGCTGCCCCAGATGTCCTCGGCGTCCCCGGCCTCGACGGGTGCGGAGTTCACCCCGGCCACGACCCATGGCACGCGGGTCCGCGGCTGGAAGCGCCCGCTCCTCGCGGCCGGGATCGTCTTCGGCGTCACGATGGGCGGTATCACCGGATACGAGCTGATCTCCGGTCAGGACCTGAGCGGCGGCACGGGAACGACCGTCGGCTCCGTCGTGACCGGCGGCCACCGCTCCACCCCCTCCACCACGACCGATCCCTCCGTCACCCCCTCGACCGGCACCGGCGGCGACGCCCCCGCCGGCGGGGACACGGGCACCACTCCGGACAGCGGGACCTCGCCGTCCCCCTCCGTCGGCGGAAGCGGCGACGGGAGCGGCCAGGAGACCGGCACCGGCACCGGCACCGGCACCGGATCCGGTCAGGACACCGGCACCGACCCGGCGGGCACCCCGTCCTCCTCCGCCCCGGACCCGACCCCCTCCTCCGGTTCCGGCCAGGACGCCACCGGCGACACCGGTTCCGGCCGCTCGTCCGCCCCGGCCCCGGCGCCCTCGGGCACCGCCGGCACCACGGACGGCGGCGACGGCGGGACGACCACCGGCCGGTAGGGGAGGGCGTACGACGCGCATCGGTCCCTCAGTCCCCGAGGACCCGGCGCAGATAGTCGTTGCCGAACAGCCGGTCCGGGTCGAGCCGGTCCCGTACCGCCGCGAACTCCGCGAAGCGCGGGTACACCCCGGCGAGATACCCCGCGTCCCGGGTGTGGATCTTGCCCCAGTGCGGTCGGCCGCCGTGCGCCGTCATGATCCGCTCCACCGCCGTGAAGTACGAGCGGTGCGGCGTGCCCCGGTACAGGTGCACGGCGATGTACGCCGTCTCGCGGCCCGAGGCCGTCGAGAGCGCGATGTCGTCGGCGGGCGCCGTCCGTATCTCCACCGGGAAACTCACCTTCAGCGGTGAGCGCTCGATCATCGCCTTGACCTCGCGCAGCGCCCCGACCGCCGCCTGTCTCGGCAGGGCGTACTCCATCTCCACGAAGCGCACCCGGCGCGGCGAGGTGAAGACCTTGTAGGGAATGTCCGTGTACGTACGGGCCGAGAGCGCCCGGCTGGAGACCCGCGCCAGGGCCGGGATCGTCGCGGGCACGGCGCGGCCGAGCGCGCAGGACACCCGGAAGGCGGCGTTGGAGAGGAGCTCGTCCTCGATCCAGGCGGGGACACGGCCGGGCGGCGCCGCGGGGCCCGCGCTGCGGTTGTTGCGCTTGGTGTTGCAGTTGCCGGTGTGCGGGAACCAGTAGAACTCGAAGTGCTCGTTCTCCGCGACGTGCTGGTCGAACTCCGCCAGGACCCGGTCGAAGGGCATCGGCTCCTCACGGGCCGTCAGCAGGAAGACCGGCTCCACCGCGAAGGTGACCGCGGTGATCACACCCAGCGCGCCGAGGCCGATCCGCGCGACGGCGAAGACCTCCGGGTTCTCCTCGGCCGAGCAGCGCAGCACCGTCCCGTCCGCCGTGACCAGTTCGAGCGCGCGGATCTGCGCGGCGATCGACGCCGACTCACGCCCGGTGCCATGGGTGCCGGTGGAGGTCGCGCCCGCGACGGTCTGCTCCATGATGTCGCCCATGTTGGTCAGCGACAGGCCCTCCCGGGCCAGCGCCGTGTTCAGGCGCTTGAGGGGGGTGCCGGCCGCCACCGTGACGGTGCCCGCGGCCCGGTCGATCTCCCGGATGCCGGTGAGCAGGTCGGGCCGTACGAACACGCCGTCCGTGGCGGCGACGGAGGTGAAGGAGTGCCCGCTGCCGACCGCCTTGACCCGCAGCCCGTCGGCCGCCGCCGCGCGTACCTCCCCGATCAGCTCCTCCACGGAGGAGGGGAAGACCGTACGGGCCGGGCGGGCGGTGACGGTCCCCGCCCAGTTACGCCACGCGCTCGTGGTCCTCGTGCTCCTCAGGACTGTCCGGTCGCCGGTCATCCGCCCCATGCCCTCCCCGCCTCGGTACCGGCTCACGCAGCCGGCGGTACCCCAGGAACGCCACCGCGGCCGCGACGGCGCCCGCCACCACGGGCACCCTGTACCCCGCACGTGCCCCGGCGGCGTCGACCACCCAGCCCGCGGCCGAGGAGCCGAGCGCCACGCCGACCGCGAGCCCGGTACTGGTCCAGGTCATCCCCTCGGTCAGCTTGGTGCGCGGTACATGCGCTTCGACGAGGGCCATGGTGGTGACCATCGTCGGCGCGATGGAGAGGCCCGCGACAAAGAGCGCCACGGCCAGGAGCGGCAGGCTCCCGGCCAGTTGGAGGGGGATCATACTCACGGCCATCGCGCAGACACCCACCAGCCACCTCCGGGCCGCCGGACCGGTGAGATGGAGCAGCCCGAACACCATGCCCGCGCAGCAGGACCCCAGCGCGTAGACGGAGAGCACCAGGCTCGCCGCGGCCTTGTGGCCCTGTTCCTCGGCGAAGGCGACCGTGACCACGTCGACCGCGCCGAAGATCGCCCCCGTCGCCACGAACGTCGCCACCAGCACCCGCAGCCCGGCGGAACCGAGCGCCGAACCCCCGGTGTGCTCCGCGCGGGGCCGCGGCACGGGCTCGGTGGCGCGCTGCGCCGTCAGCCACAGGACACCGGTCACCAGGAAGACCCCGGCGACCAGCGGGCCCGCCTCGGGGAACCAGGCCGTCGAGAGCCCGATCGAGATGATCGGGCCGAAGATGAAGCAGACCTCGTCGACCACCGACTCCCAGGAGTACGCGGTGTGCAGCGCGCGCGGGGAGTCGCGGTGGACGGTCGCCCAGCGGGCCCGCACCATCGCCCCGACGCTCGGCATGCACCCGGTCCCGGCCGCGAAGAAGAAGAGCGTCCAGTCCGGGGCGCCGCGCTGGGCACAGAGGAGCAGCCCCGCGATCGCCGTCACCGAGACCAGCGTCGCCGGGCGCAGCACCCGCCGCTGGCCGTGCCGGTCGACCAGCCGGGAGATCTGCGGGCCGAAGACCGCGGCCGACATGGCCATGGTCGCCGAGACGGCGCCCGCGAGGCCGTACCGGCCGGTGAGCTGGGAGATCATCGTGACGGCGCCGATGCTCAGCATCGCGAGCGGCATCCGGCCGATCAGCCCGGCGGCGCTGAATCCCTTCGTACCGGGAACGTCGAACAGCGCGTGGTAGGAACGGGGCAACGCAGGCAACGGACGCTCCGGTAAGCGATGAATCTGGCCCCGGAAGCTTACGGCCGTCCGGCACCGCGCGCCTCCGTTTTTCCCAGCGGTCCCACCGGCGCTCCCCGGGCCCGGCCGGGCGGGGCCGCCGCCCGGCGTACCGGGGCGGGTGGCAGGATCGGGGCATGCCAGAACAGTCGGCGACTTCGCCCTACGACGCTCTGCTCCTGCTGTCCTTCGGCGGCCCCGAAGGCCCGGACGACGTGGTTCCGTTCCTGGAGAACGTCACCCGGGGCCGAGGCATCCCGAGGGAACGGCTCAAGGAGGTCGGGCAGCACTACTTCCTGTTCGGCGGGGTCAGCCCGATCAACGAACAGAACCGGGTGCTGCTGGACGCGCTGCGCAAGGACTTCGCGGGGCACGGTCTGGACCTGCCGGTCTACTGGGGCAACCGCAACTGGGCGCCGTACCTCACCGACACCCTGCGCGAGATGGCCGCCGACGGACGGCGCCGGATCGCCGTCCTCGCCACCAGCGCGTACGCCTCGTACTCCGGCTGCCGCCAGTACCGCGAGGACCTGGCCGCCGCCCTCGCCACGCTGGCCGGCGAGGGCATCGAACCGCCCCGAGTCGACAAGCTGCGCCACTACTTCAACCACCCCGGCTTCCTGGACCCCATGATCGATGGGGTGCTCGCCTCGCTCGCCGATCTGCCCGAGGACGTACGGGAGGGGGCCCATCTCGCCTTCACCACCCACTCCATCCCGACCGCGGCCGCCGACACCTCGGGCCCTGCCGAGGGCCACGGGGACGGCGGCGCGTACGTCGCCCAGCACCTCGACGTCGCCCGCCTCGTGGTGGCCGCCGTCCGCGAGGAGACCGGGATCGCGTACCCCTGGCGGCTCGTCTACCAGTCGCGCAGCGGCGCCCCGCACATCCCCTGGCTGGAACCGGACATCTGCGACCACCTGGAGACGCTGAGCGGCGAGAACGTCCCCGCCGTCGTGATGGCCCCCATCGGCTTCGTCTCCGACCACATGGAGGTCCTGTACGACCTCGACACGGAGGCCACCGCCAAGGCCGCCGAGCTGGGGCTGCCGGTCCGCCGGTCCGCCACGGTCGGCGCGGACCCCCGGTTCGCCGCCGCCGTACGCGATCTCGTCCTGGAGCGCGCCGCCGCCGAGCGCGGACGCGCCGTGGAGCGGTGCGCCCTCGGCGCGCTCGGCCCCAGTCATGACCTCTGCCCCGTCGGCTGCTGCCCGGCGCGTGCCCCCAAGCCCGCCGCCGCGGGCGCCGACAGCCCGTACGCCTGAAGGAGCCCGCTGTGACCGACGCCCTCACCGGTGAACTGCTCACGCTCGCGCTGGAGGCCGCTCGCCGGGCCGGCGCGCTGCTGCGCGACGGACGCCCCGACGATCTCGCCGTCGCCGCCACGAAGTCCAGCCCCATCGACGTCGTCACCGAGATGGACATCGCCGCGGAGAAGCTGATCACCGGCTATCTCGCGGACCACCGCCCCGAGGACGGCTTCCTCGGCGAGGAGGGCGCCAGCACGGCGGGCACCAGCGGTGTCCGCTGGGTCATCGACCCGCTGGACGGCACCGTCAACTACCTCTACGGGCTGCCCACCTGGGCCGTCTCCATCGCCGCGGAGCGCGACGGGGAGACGCTGGTGGGCGTCGTCGAGGCCCCGATGCGCCGCGAGACCTTCCGTGCCGTGCTCGGCGGCGGTGCCTTCCTGGGGGACCGGCCGCTGCGCTGCCGCCCGGCGCCGCCGCTGGAGCGCGCCCTGGTCTCCACGGGCTTCAACTACGTGACCACCGTCCGGAGCCACCAGGCCGACGTCGCCCAGCGGCTCATCCCGCGGCTGCGGGACATCCGGCGCGGCGGCTCGGCGGCCATCGACCTCTGCGACGTGGCGGCCGGCCGGCTGGACGGCTACTACGAGCGGGGGCTGCACCCCTGGGACCTCGCGGCCGGCGATCTCATCGCCCGCGAGGCGGGCGCCCGTACGGGTGGCCGCCCCGGCGGCGCCCCCGGCTTCGAGCTGACCGTGGCGGCCTCACCGGGCGTCTTCGAGCCCCTTCAGGGGCTGCTGGAGGAGTACGGGGCCTGGCACGACTGACCCGGACACCCGGGCCCGCGACCCGGTCCCGGTGGGGCCACGGGCGCCCCAGGGCCCTCCACGGGCCCCGCACGGAAGGACCCCGGCACCGTCCCCTCGGTGCCGGGGTCCTTCACAGCAGATCGTTTGCGGCTCTGATATTTCGTATGTCTGTACGACTATGTCTGTACGACTCGGATGTATCGGATCAGACGCTGGCGGCGCCGACCTCCACACCGTGCTCGGCGGCGAGCCGACGCAGGTCGTCCAGCTCTTCCTGTTCGACATCCGCGAGGAAGTCGTCACCCGTCTCACGTGCACGGGTGAGGTCGGTTTCCGTGGCCTTTATACGCTGGAGAAGCCCGGCGGTGAACGCGTCCATTGCGCCCCCTCGTCGTGGGTCAGTGGCACGGGGGTGTGCCGACGGCGGGAAGATCAGGCGCCCACTGTCTTCTGGAGGACAGTTATCCGGTGGGCAGATAAGGGTGTGGCATGCCACAAACAGGGCGTGATCTCGGGTGTGAAGTCGTCTTCCCCAGGGTCCGTCTCCGAGAAACCTCCCCGACCTGACGAATCCGGCGCCGGCCCGGACGTGCCTGGTCACCCGGCATCGTCTTACCGCCGGTTTATGGCCGATACAGGCAGGATGGGCCCGCACAACGAGTGCTTCAAGCTGCCCTGATCACGCAAGACGGGCCCGGAGGAAGGAAAAACGACGTGCGCGTACTCGTCGTCGAGGACGAGCAACTGCTCGCCGATGCGGTGGCCACCGGACTGCGCCGGGAGGCCATGGCCGTCGACGTCGTGTACGACGGTGCGGCGGCCCTGGAACGGATCGGGGTCAACGACTACGACGTGGTGGTGCTCGACCGTGACCTCCCGGTCGTGCACGGTGACGACGTCTGCCGCAAGATCGTCGAACTGGGGATGCCCACCCGGGTCCTGATGCTGACCGCCTCGGGCGACGTCAGCGACCGGGTCGAGGGCCTGGAGCTGGGCGCGGACGACTACCTCCCCAAGCCCTTCGCCTTCACCGAGCTGACCGCCCGGGTCAGGGCGCTGGGACGGCGTACGACGGTGCCTCTGCCGCCCGTCCTGGAGCGCTCCGGGATCAAGCTCGACCCCAACCGCCGCGAGGTCTTCCGCGACGGCAAGGAGATCCAGCTCGCGCCCAAGGAGTTCGCGGTCCTGGAGGTCCTGATGCGCAGCGAGGGCGCGGTGGTCTCGGCCGAGCAGCTTCTGGAGAAGGCGTGGGACGAGAACACGGACCCGTTCACCAATGTCGTCCGCGTGACGGTGATGACGCTGCGGCGCAAGCTCGGTGAGCCGCCCGTGATCGTCACCGTGCCCGGCTCCGGCTACCGGATCTGATGGCGTGGCCACCACTCCGGCGCCGCCCGCGGCGCCCCCGAAACCGACCTGGGACCCGAGAAGGCCCGACCAGTCCCTCCCCTGGGTCCGCCCCACCATCCGTATACGCCTGACGCTGCTCTACGGAGGGATGTTCCTGATCGCGGGCATCCTGCTGCTCTCGATCATCTACCTGCTGGCCGCGCAGGCCCTGCACGTCGGCAGTGAGCTGCCGTTCCAGATCGTCAGCGGCAAGGTGAGCAGCGACACCTGCAACTTCCCCGACCAGGCGACGCCCGACCGGTTCAACACCGCGATGAACGCGTGCGTCAACCACCAGCGTCAGCAGGCGCTCGACGACCTGCTCAGCCGCTCGCTCTTCGCGCTGGTCGGGCTGAGCGTCATCGCCTTCGCCTTCGGCTACGCGATGGCCGGCCGGGTGCTCTCGCCGCTGGGCCGGATCACCCGTACCGCGCGCCGCGTGGTCGGCACCGACCTCGCGCGCCGGATCGAGCTGGACGGCCCGGACGACGAGCTGAAGGAGCTGGCCGACACCTTCGACGAGATGCTGGAGCGGCTGGAGCGCGCCTTCACCGCCCAGCAGCGCTTCGTCGCGAACGCGTCGCACGAGCTGCGTACACCGCTCGCGATCAACCGGACCCTCCTGGAGGTCCATCTCTCCGATCCGGGGGCTCCCGTGGAGCTCCAGCAGCTCGGGAAGACCCTACTGGCGACCAACGAGCGCAGCGAGCAACTGGTGGAGGGGCTATTGCTGCTCGCCCGCAGCGACAACCAGCTCGTGGAGCGCAAACCGGTCGACCTCGCGGAGGTCGCCACCCGCGCCGTGGACCAGGCGCTCTCCGAGGCCGAGGCGAAGGGCGTGGAGATCCGCACGGAGTGCGTCCCCGCGGTCGTCCAGGGCAACGGCGTGCTGCTGGAGCGGATCGCCCTGAACCTGGTGCAGAACGCCGTGCGGTACAACATCCAGCAGGACGGCTGGGTGGAGGTCAGCACGGAGCTCCAGCAGGGCCAGGCGGTCCTGGTGGTGTCGAACACGGGGCCCGTGGTCCCCGCGTACGAGATCGACAACCTCTTCGAGCCGTTCCGGCGCCTGCGTACGGAGCGCACCGGCAGCGACAAGGGGGTGGGCCTCGGCCTGTCGATCGCCCGCTCGGTCGCGCGGGCCCACGGCGGACGGATCTTCGCGGAGCCTCGTGAGGGGGGTGGACTGGTGATGCGTGTCACTCTCCCGATCTGAGAGACTGCGCTCGGTATTCACGCGGCGGATTACTTTGTTCGCTTTGCGCGGAATTTCCATGGCGGGTTTTTGGCGGATCCTTGTGTGATCGATCACAGGGGCGAATTCCCGCCTATCGACTCTGTGTGATCAAGCCTTCATCGGAAAGCCGGTAAAGTCCGGGTTTCCGGGGGTCGTGATCACGGGAAGTACACGGGGTGGCGCCCGTGCGGCAGGAAAGAGGGACCGTGTACGGTCCCCTTCGCCACCCGAAGCCGATCACTCCTGAGGAGTCCGGTTGGGTGTCGATTGAGTAACAGACCTTGATGTGAGGCAAAATCTCCGCCTCAGGTCGGGCACAAGTCCGGCCTCTCACGCGTTACGTGCGCTGAGACACCACAGACACCCAGAGGGGGAGAGCGACGACATGGCAACGGATTACGACACCCCACGCAAGACCGATGACGACGTCGACCAGGACAGCCTTGAGGAACTGAAGGCCCGTCGGAACGACAAGTCGACCTCAGCGGTCGACGTCGACGAGTTCGAGCAGGCCGAGGGCCTGGAACTGCCCGGCGCGGATCTCTCCAACGAGGAGCTGTCCGTCCGGGTCCTGCCGCGGCAGGCCGACGAGTTCACGTGCATGAGCTGCTTCCTCGTGCACCACCGCTCCCAGCTCGCCCGGGAGAAGAACGGTCAGCCCATCTGCCGCGACTGCGACTGAGGTCCGACCGGCCGTGGCAGGCGACACACCGTTCCGGAAACGGCGCTTCCGGCGCAAGAACGCCCCGGAGGCACCGGAGACGTATCAGGGCGGCTCGGGTTCGGCAGAAGGCGATCAGCCCGCTGCCGAGCACTCCGCCCCGCTGCCCCAGCACGGCGCGCACGAGGACGAGCGAGGCCGGCCGGCCTCGCTCGAAGCCGTCCGGGAGGACCACGGCGGCCCCACGACCGGGGGCCGGCGCCTGGACAGCGTGAAACGGGGCGTGCGCAAGGGGAGCGACGGGGCCAAGGCGGCTCTCGCGTTCGTCGCCGACCGGATCATCGAGAACGCGCCCCGGATCCCGGTACGCGACCTCGCGACCCTGCGCACGCAGTTTCCGGGGCTCGGCCCCGAGGAGCTGGCCGACAAGCTGGTCGCGGGCGCCGCGAACAGCAGCTCCACCGTCGGGGCGGGCGTCGGCGCCGCCGCGATGATGCCCGTGCCCCCCGCGATGCCGGCCGAACTGGCCGCCGAGATCACCGCCGTCGCCGCGATCGAGCTGAAGCTCATCGCGGAGCTGCACGAGGTCTACGGACAGCGCCCGCCCGGCTCGCTCAAGGAGCGCAGCGCCGCCTATCTGACGTCCTGGACCCAGGAGCGCGGCGTCGACATCACCAAACCGTCGACCTTCAACGGCGCGCTCAGCGGCCCCATGAAGCGCGAGCTGCGCCACCAGATCACCAAGCGCATGGTCCGCAGCCTGCCGAACCTGGTCCCCTTCATGATCGGGGCCGCCGTGGGCGCCCTGATGAACCGGCGGGACACCAAGAAGGTCGCCGAACACATCCGCAAGGACCTGCGGCGCCGCCAGGTGCCCTGGGACGCGCTGCCCGCCCTGCCGCCCCTGGAGCGGCCGGACGAGCTGCCTCCGGGGCTGCCCAGGGAGCTGGGCCACTGAGGAGCCGTCAGGGCCACCGGGGCCGTCGGGCCCGCCCCGGCCGCCCCCGCGCGGCCTCCGGTACGTCCCGGGGCCGCCACCGCCTGCGGACTCAGCCCGTACGGACCGCGTCCAGCGCCGCCGCCAGCTCCCGCGGGGTCCTGGTCGAGAGATAGACGTACGGGGTCGGGTCGTCCGGATCCGTGACCTCCACCTTCAGCGCCGTCGGCACATAGCTGCGCAGCAGCATGAAGGCGCGCGGATCGGCCTTCTCCAGCCGCCAGGCCCGCGCCTCCTCCGGATCCAGCACCTCGGCCGCGCCGAGCGCCGCCACCGGGATCCGCGCGTCGCCCGCGACCAGCGAGTCCGCCACCACCCGGATCCGCGCCGAGCCGTAACCGCTGACCCCCGCCGCCGCGAGCGCGCCCGCCACGAGCACACCGCCCAGCATCGGCAGCGTGCCAATCGGCAGCGTCATCAGACCGCCCGCCACGGCGAGCAGAGCGGCGATACCCCACCAGGAAGGGGGTGCGGTCAGGCGTTCGTCGTAACGCGCGGGGGAAGGCTCCATGGGGCCAAGCTTGGCACGGTGCGCCCCGCGGGCGACCGCGCGGGTAAGGTCTGCGCCTGTGAGTAACGTGCCATCCCCGGGGACGCCCCCGACCACCCCGTCCGGCGGCGCCAGCCGCCCCGTGGACGTGCTGATCCGCCGCGTCGACCCGGAGGTCCCCCTCCCCTCGTACGCGCACCCCGGTGACGCGGGGGCCGATCTGGTCACCACGGAGGCCGCCGAGCTGGCCCCCGGTGAGCGCGCCGTGCTGCCGACCGGCGTCTCCGTGGCCCTGCCCGACGGCTACGCGGCCTTCGTGCACCCGCGCTCCGGGCTCGCCGCCCGCTGCGGGGTCGCGCTGGTGAATGCCCCCGGGACGGTGGATGCCGGGTACCGTGGGGAGATCAAAGTGATCGTGGTCAATCTGGACCCCCGCGAGAGCGTGCGGTTCGAGCGGTTCGACCGGATTGCCCAGCTCATCGTCCAGCAGGTCGAGAAGGTTCGCTTCCACGAGGTGGCGGAGCTTCCCGGTTCTGCGCGGGCCGAGGGGGGCTTCGGGTCCACCGGCGGTCATGCCGCCGTGGGCGGCGGGGTACAGGGTGGGAATCGATACGCTTCGGTCGTATCCGACCGGGAAGGACAGTGACGTGTTCGGACGTCGCAAGAAGAGTGGTTCCGCCGAGGACGAGGCGGGGACAGCGGGCGAGACCGAGCAGTTCGTCGACGAGGCCGGTGAGGACACCGGGGACGCCGACGACACGGAGGCGGCGCCCGCGCCCCGCCGTGCGAACCTTCCGCCGGCACCCAGGCCCGACGGTCCCTGGGACATCTCCGAGGTCTCCAGGCCCGAGGAGGGCCGTGTCGGCCTCGGGGGCATCTTCGTCCCCGCGGTCGAGGGCATGGAGCTGCGCGTGGAGGTCGCCGGTGACGCGATCGTCGCCGCCACGGTCGTCGTGCGCGACAGCGCCGTACAGCTCCAGGCGTTCGCCGCGCCCAAGAAGGAAGGCATCTGGGGCGAGGTCCGCGAGGAGATCGCCACCGGCATCACCCAGCAGGGCGGCATCATCGACGAGGTCGAGGGTCCGCTGGGCTGGGAGCTGCGCGCCCAGGTCCCCGTACAGCTCCCGGACGGCACCGGAGGCGTACAGCTCGTGCGCTTCATCGGGGTCGACGGCCCGCGCTGGTTCCTGCGCGGGGTGATCTCCGGGCAGGGCGCGGTCCAGCCCGAGGCCGCGGGGCTGCTGGAGCAGATCTTCCGGGACACCGTCGTCGTCCGCGGAGAGGGCCCGATGGCCCCCCGCGACCCGATCGTCCTCAAGCTTCCGGACGACGCGCAGATGGTCGCCGAGGGCGTCCAGCAGGAGGACCAGGAGAGTTCCCGCTTCTCCGGCGGCATGGGACAGCTCCAGCGCGGTCCCGAGATCACCGAGGTGCGCTGACACCCGTACGGGCAGGTGAGGGGCCGTACCCCGGGCGGGGTGCGGCCCTTTCGCGTGCCGGGGGCCGCCCCGGGGCCCGCCCCCGCCGTACGGCCGGCCCCCACCCGCCCCCGCCGTCAGAATCGTGTCAAAACCGGCCCCCGGACCCCGCGCGGCGGCCGTCCGCGTCGTCACCGGCGGTAGTTTCGTCAGGACGGTCGGCAGGTCGGGCACGCCGGCCCTTCTGGAAGACAATGGGGCCATGGGACGCGGCAAGCTACGTATCTACCTGGGCGCGGCACCGGGCGTCGGCAAGACGTACGCGATGCTCTCCGAGGCGCACCGCCGGGTGGAGCGGGGCACGGACTGCGTCGTCGCGTTCGTCGAGCACCACGACCGGCCGCGTACGGAAGTGATGCTGCACGGCCTGGAGGCGGTCGAGCGGCGCGAACTGGAGTACCGCGGCAGCGTCTTCACGGAGATGGACGTCGACGCCGTCCTGGAGCGCCGCCCCGCCGTCGCGCTGGTGGACGAGCTGGCCCACACCAATGTGCCCGGCTCACGCAACGCCAAGCGCTGGCAGGACGTCGAGGAACTGCTCAAGGCGGGCATCGAGGTCGTCTCCACCGTCAACATCCAGCACCTGGAATCGCTCGGGGACGTCGTCGAGTCGATAACCGGGGTACGCCAGCGCGAGACCGTCCCCGACGAGATGGTCCGGCGCGCCGACCAGATCGAACTGGTCGACATGTCGCCCCAGGCGCTGCGCCGGCGGATGGCCCACGGCAACGTCTACAAGCCCGACAAGGTCGACGCCGCGCTCTCGCACTACTTCCGCCCCGGCAACCTCACCGCGCTGCGCGAACTGGCGCTGCTCTGGGTCGCCGACCGGGTGGACGAGTACCTCCAGCAGTACCGCGGCGAGCACAACATCCGTACCACCTGGCAGGCGCGCGAGCGGATCGTCGTCGGCCTCACCGGCGGCCCCGAGGGCCGTACGCTCATCCGCCGCGCCGCCCGCATGGCCGCCAAGGGGTCCGGCAGCGAGATCCTCGCCGTCTACATAGCCCGCAGCGACGGCCTCACGGCCGCCTCGCCCAAGGAGCTGGCGGTCCAGCGCACGCTCGTGGAGGACCTGGGCGGCACCTTCCACCATGTGATCGGCGACGACATCCCCTCCGCGCTGCTGGAGTTCGCGCGCGGCGTCAACGCCACACAGATCGTGCTGGGCTCCAGCCGCCGCAAGACCTGGCAGTACATCTTCGGGCCCGGGGTGGGCGCCACCGTGGCGCGGGAGTCGGGCCCCGACCTGGACGTGCACATCGTCACGCACGAGGAGGCCGCGAAGGGGCGCGGGCTGCCCGGCGCGCGCGGCGCCCGGCTCGGGCGCTCCCGGCTCATCTGGGGCTGGCTGGCCGGGGTGGTCGCCCCGGTGCTGCTGGCGGTGCTGCTGACCGCGCTGAACAACACCCTCGGGCTCGCCAACGACGTCCTGCTCTTCCTCTTCCTGACCGTGCTGGCCGCCCTGCTCGGCGGGTTGCGGCCGGCGCTCGCCTCGGCCGCCGTGGGGTCGATGCTGCTCAACTTCTACTTCACGCCGCCCACCCACAACCTGACCATCCAGGACCCGAAGAACCTGGTCGCCATCGTGATCTTCTTCGCGGTGGCCGTGGCGGTGGCCTCCGTGGTGGACCTGGCGGCGCGCCGTACCCATACGGCCTCCCGGCTGCGCGCCGAGTCCGAGATCCTGTCCTTCCTCGCGGGCAGTGTGCTGCGCGGGGAGACGGCCCTGGACGCCCTGCTGGAGCGGGTCCGCGAGACCTTCGCCATGGAGTCCGTCGCACTGCTCGAACGCAAGAGCGACGTCGACCCGTGGACCCGGGCCGGCAGCGTGGGCCCCCAGCCCGTCGACCGCCCCGAGTCCGCCGATGTGGACATGCCGGTCGGGGACCATATGGCGCTGGCGCTCTCCGGGCGGGTGCTGCCCGCCGAGGACCGCCGGGTGCTCGCCGCGTTCGCCGCGCAGGCGGCCGTCGTGCTCGACCGCCAGCGCCTGGTCGGCGAGGCCGAGCAGGCCCGCGCGCTCGCCGAGGGCAACCGCATCCGTACGGCCCTGCTCGCAGCCGTCAGCCACGATCTGCGCACGCCGCTGGCCGGGATCAAGGCCGCGGTCTCCTCGCTCCGCTCGGACGACGTGGAGTGGTCCGAGGAGGACCAGGCGGAGCTGCTGGAGGGCATCGAGCACGGCGCCGACCGCCTCGACCACCTCGTGGGCAACCTCCTCGACATGTCCCGGCTCCAGACCGGCACCGTCACCCCGCTGATGCGCGAGATCGACCTGGACGAGGTCGTCCCGATGGCGCTCGGCGGCGTACCGGAGAACAGCGTGGACCTGGACATCCCCGAGTCGCTGCCCATGGTGGCCGTCGACCCCGGGCTGCTGGAGCGCGCGGTCGCCAACATCGTCGAGAACGCCGTCAAGTACAGCCCCGAGGGGCGGCGCGTCACCGTCGCCGCCAGCGCGCTCGGCGCCCGGGTCGAGGTACGGGTGGTGGACCGCGGCCCCGGCGTCCCCGAGGACGCCAAGGAACGTATCTTCGAACCCTTCCAGCGCCACGGGGACGCCCCGCGCGGGGCCGGGGTGGGCCTCGGGCTCGCCGTCGCCCGGGGCTTCGTGGACGCGATGGGCGGCACGCTCGCCGCCGAGGACACCCCCGGCGGCGGGCTGACCATGGTGCTCACCCTCTCCGCTGCCGCCGGCCCCCTGCCGGCGCGCACCGAACCTCCCGCCCGGGTCGGCTCATGACCGGGACAGCAGAAAGGCGGACCTCTATGACCCGGGTGCTCGTGGTCGACGACGAGCCACAGATCGTACGGGCCCTCGTGATCAATCTGAGGGCGCGCAAGTACGAGGTGGACGCTGCCGCCGACGGCACGACCGCGCTGGAACTGGCGGCGGCCCGCCACCCCGACGTGGTCGTGCTCGACCTCGGGCTGCCGGACATGGACGGCGTCGAGGTGATCAAGGGGCTGCGCGGCTGGACGCGCGTCCCGATCCTGGTGCTCTCCGCGCGCCACACCTCCGACGAGAAGGTCGAGGCGCTGGACGCGGGCGCCGACGACTACGTCACCAAGCCCTTCGGCATGGACGAACTGCTGGCCCGGCTGCGCGCCGCGGTCCGCCGGGCGGAACCGCTCGGCGGGGACGGTGACGAGACCGTCGCCGTGGTCGAGACGGCGGGGTTCACCGTCGACCTGGCGGCGAAGAAGGTCCACCGCGAGGGCCGTGACGTACGGCTCACCCCGACCGAGTGGCACCTGCTGGAGGTCCTGGTACGGAACACGGGCCGGCTGGTCAGCCAGAAACAGCTCCTCCAGGAGGTCTGGGGCCCCTCGTACGGCACGGAGACCAACTACCTGCGGGTCTACATGGCGCAGCTCAGACGGAAGCTGGAGACGGACCCCTCGCACCCCCGGCACTTCGTCACGGAGCCGGGCATGGGTTACCGCTTCGAACGGTGATCCGATTCTCCCGGCCGGTCGCATCGTCGCGTTCTCCTGCCGCACCCGTACCCCGGTACCCTTCAGACATGAGTGCTGAGAAGCCGACCGGCCGCTTCCGCCGGATGCTCGACCGGCTCTCCAGCTCCCAGGAGGATCTGGAGTCCGAGGAGCTGCGCGAGGACGCCCAGGCGTCCGGTTGCACCCGTATCTCCGAGTGCGACGACCGTCAGATCGTCCGGGTGGCTGGTACGTTGCGGACGGTCACCCTGCGACCCCGGGCCGGTGTGCCCGCGCTGGAGGCGGAGCTGTTCGACGGCACCGCGCCGCTGGACGTGGTGTGGCTGGGCCGGCGCTCCATCGTGGGCATCGAACCGGGCCGCAAGCTGATCGCCTCCGGCCGGATCTCGCTGAGCCACGGCCGGCGCGTGCTGTTCAATCCCACATACGAACTCCGACCGCTCGGACAGGAGTAGCCGGTGACGTCACCCGACAAGCCCACCGCCCCGACCGTTTCCCCCGCACCGTCCTCACCCGCGTCACCCGACCAGGACGGTGGTGCGAAAGCCGTCACGGAGGCGGCGCTCTTCGAGGCGTTCGGCGGCGTGCGCGGCATGGTGGAGACGGTCCTCCCCGGCCTGCTCTTCGTCACGATCTACACCGTCAACAAGGACCTGCACACCTCGGCGATCGCGGCGCTCGGCGTCTCGCTGCTGCTGGTGGTGGTGCGGCTGGTCCGCCGGGACACCGTCAAGCACGCCTTCAGCGGGGTCTTCGGCGTCGCCTTCGGTGTCGTCTTCGCGATGATGACCGGCAACGCCAAGGACTTCTACCTCCCCGGCATGCTCTACACGCTGGGGCTGGCGCTCGCCTACATCGTCACCACGCTGGCGGGCGTGCCGCTGATCGGCCTGATCCTGGGCCCGGTCTTCAAGGAGAACCTCTCCTGGCGCACCCGCAACCCCGGCCGCAAGAAGGCGTACGCCAAGGCCAGTTGGGCCTGGGGCCTGATCCTGCTCGCCAAGTGCGCGATCCTCTTCCCGCTCTACTGGTGGGCGGACACCACCCAGCTCGGCTGGGTGCTGATCTCGCTGAAGATCCCGCCGTTCCTGCTGGCGGTCTATCTGACCTGGGTCTTCCTCGCGAAGGCGCCGCCGCCGATCGATGTCTTCGCCGAGATGGAGGCGGAGGAGCAGGCCGAGAAGGAGCGCGCGGCCGCCGCCGCGGCCACCACGGGTGAGCGGGGACCGGCCAGGCACCGCCGGTAGGACGGACACCTCGACGAACATCTGCGGTTCCGACCTGCACATGTTCGAGGGACGCACCGACTTCGAACAGGGCCGCGTCTTCGGCC